>JAGQOC010000005.1:34225-34962 GCA_020427745.1 Phycisphaerales bacterium
TGTCCGACCACTTGCCCGCGATGTTCGGTGCCTGAGGCACGCGGTGCACCGGGCGCCCCTCGTGCTCGGTGAGCGCATCCGCGGTGATTGGCTCGATGATCTCGAACGACTCACCCGTTCCCTCGCCGTGCTCATCAAGATATTCGTAGACATAGGTCGGCATATCGGTCCTCTTATACGCGTTTAGCTGCTCTTCGGATCGTCCATCCGCGCCACGATCTTCATCGACACCGAGCGGATCGGGACACGCGCCAGCGACTGCAGCTCGCGGAGCCCCCCACCCCGCAGCCAGTTGTCGGCCTTGTACCGCATCGCGGCGCTCGGCACACGCACGATCAGCTTCCCGCGGTCCAGCCCGAGTGCATCGGTTGATTCGCGGAGTTCGTCGGGGACGACGGTCTCCCACGCCTCGATCGCCGCCGTCTCGCCCGCCGAGACCCTGCGGAGGGACTTCATCATGGTCTGCACATCGTTCGTGAGCATCCGCGCACAATCCGGGTAGACCCGGAACCCCCGCAGGCGCTCCAGGGCGTCCGGCGTGCGAGGCATCGATGAAGATTGGTGCGGGTCCGTGTGCACAGGGGAGTGTATCGGCTCGCTCGGCTATCATCGGCCCATGGGAACGCGAATTGGCATCGAGAACCTCGTCAAAGTCTTCGGCTCCGGGCAGACCGCCGCCCGCGCTGTCGACGGCATCTCCGTCACCATCGAGCCGGGCGAGCTCTTCTTCCTCCTCG
>JAGQOC010000157.1 GCA_020427745.1 Phycisphaerales bacterium
TCGCCGCGCGCAACTATAGCATCCTCTCGAAAGTGTCAAGCCTTGTCTGTTTCTCCTTGCGTTCCGGCCCGGTCACCAGTGACGAGAAGACCACCCCGACAAAGCCGGGGTGGTCTCCGATCGGTGCGTCGGGGTGGACACTTACTCGGCATCGTTCTTCGACACCTCGGGGCGCCGGCGTTTCATCGCCAGCAGCCCCGCGCTGCCCAGCAGCATGGTTGTTGCCGGGGTCGGCAGGATCCGGACATTCCAGTTGTCGATCCCCGCCTCGCGGAAGCCTGTCCCGACAAAGTTCCCGCTCGACGCTCCGCGGTAGAACCCGAACTGCATAAGCCCACCGGTGATGGTGAAATCCGGGTTGGAGGACGAGTTGAGCGTGCCGGTGCTGGAGAGCTCCCATAGGTCGGACGCCTGGAGGTTCGGCGCGGCGTTCGGTGCCCAGTTCGAGAAGTTCGGAGCGGGCATCACGAGGACCGGGTTGCGCTGGATGTAGATCTTCCCGCCCTGCATAATCAGGAGCCCGGTGCCCTGCCCATCGCCCGAGTTGGGCAGGAAGTTGATGGAGTCCTCGCTGTAGTCGATCGCGGAGATGTATCCCTGCGAACTCGGGTTGTAGAAGGCGTTCGCGTTGAGGTTGAGGCTGAACACGGCACCGCCCGGCGCGGAGGAGACGAGTGTCATGTTGATGAAGCGGAACTCGTTCGGGTTCCCACCCGAGATGTTCTGGCCGACGCTGGTGGTGCTCCCGATTCCGTCGGCGTTGGTGAAGACGATCTCGTTCCAATCGCTGTTGTTGAACACGCCGTCGAAGAACGAGACCGCGGCGCCGGCGGAACCGGCGAGCAGCGTCAGCGAGGTAACGGCGAGGGTTGTTCGGATTCGATTCATGGCTTTCTCCCTTTTCATACTTTGGTGCCGGGGGGCACCGGGCTGCTTGTGTGGGCGGCTCGATTGGCCGCTCTGTTCAGTCAGCGGGGCGGGAGCACGGATCTTGCAGTGGTGGAGGCAAGAATTCTTAAAATCCTGTTCTGAATCGGTCTTCGGCTCATTTCGGGCATCCAGAGCCGCCGTGTTTTCTCAATGTTCGGGGTCGGATTTCCTGCGCTCCTGCTATAATTCAGGTTGCGAACGCTGAACGGATCCATGAACCAGACCCAGCCCGAACTCGTGACGACGACATTGCTGCTGCAGCGCCTGCACGACAGCGCCGACGACGACGCATGGCGTCACTTCGATGCCCGTTTCCGCCGGGTGATCATCTCCACGGGTCTCCGTCTGGGTCTGAGCAACAGCGACGCGGAGGAAGCCGCCCAGGAGACCATGTTCCAAGCGATCCGGGACTACCAGGCGAACCGTTATGATCGTTCGATGGGGAGGCTC
Source organism: Phycisphaerales bacterium (assembly GCA_020427745.1). Classification (GTDB taxonomy): domain Bacteria; phylum Planctomycetota; class Phycisphaerae; order Phycisphaerales; family UBA1924; genus UBA1924. The sequence goes on from JAGQOC010000157.1 coordinate 1,381, forward strand.
TCGTCGTGGATCATCGGGATCGCACGCCACCGGATCATCGACATCCTCCGTCGACGCCGGGAAGCCACGCTCCCGGGAAGCGGGGCGGAAGCGATCGTGGAGGATCCCTCGGAGCATCTTGTCGGGCAGGTATTCGAGCAGTCCCTCGAGCGTCAGATCTTTTCGGATGCGTGGGAGATGATCCGGGCGACAGGGAAGAGCAGCCTCAAGACACTGCAGGCGTTCGAGCTCACGGCGCTCCGGGGCGTTCCAGCCCAAGAAGCCGCCCGTCAGTGCGGGATGAGCGTGGACCAGGTCTACATCGCACGCAACCGTGTCGCGCAGCGACTACGCGAGATGGTCCAGCGGATCGACGAGGCGGTCCGCGACGGATTGTGAACAAACGTGCCGGACGCACTGTCCGGTGGAGCATCTGATGAGCAAGAGCAGCCCAGATTGTCCGTCGGTAGCGTCCCTTGAGGAGATCGCCTCATTGGATTCGATCCCGTCGGGGTTTGCTCGCCACCTCGCGGGGTGTGCGTTCTGCCGCGAATACATCGAGTCCGCTCGATTCGCCAGGCGCTTCGGATCCGTGTTCGGCGAGGACGCGAGCCAGCGAGAGAGCGTGCCTCCGTCATTCCCCGATGTATTCGGATACGAGCTGATCGAGGAGATCGGGCGTGGCGGACAGGGGACGGTCTACCGCGGGATCCAGTCCGCGTCCGGGCAGGTGGTCGCGATCAAGGTGGTCCACGCACCCTCCGGCGGCACAACACCCCGCGCCCGTGCCCGCTTCCTCCGCGAGATCCAGATCTCCGCGTCGCTCAATCATCCGGGCATTGTCCGTTTGCTCGATTCGCTGCTGATCGCCGACGGACGGGAGGGGATCGTTTTTGAATACATCGACGGGCTGCCCCTGGACGAGTGGATCGATGCGCACCCGGAGCTCCCCGGAGCGCAGCGGCTGGAGTTGCTCGCGTTGGTCGCCGACGCCATCCAGCACGCACACCAGCGGGGGGTGATCCATCGGGATCTGAAACCCTCCAACATCCTGATGGACGCGAGTGGGTTGCCTCATATTCTGGACTTTGGTGTCGCACGACTGCACCAGGCCTCGCTTGGCAGCGATCGGATCACGCGGACGGGGGAGTTCACGGGGACGCTGGCGTACGCCGCCCCCGAGCAGGTTCTGCAGGACCAGCTGGTGCCGGATGTACGCACGGATATCTACGCGCTCGGGCTGATCGCGTACCGGTCGCTGACGGGCGAGCTCCCGTACCGGGTGGATGGATCGCTCGATTCCGCGATCCGAAACATCGTCGAGGCGGAACCCGCCAGGCAGACCGGGGCGGGGATGTCCGTGGATCATCGCGCCGTGATCGCGAAAGCGATCGCGAAGGAACCCGAACGCCGTTACCAGTCCGCGTCGGAGCTCGCCGCGGATTTCAGAGCCGCCGCTGCAGGCAGAGCGATCGCGGCGCGGAGCGATCACCGCTGGTATACCCTCCGCAAAGCGGTCAAGCGTCATCGGGTCTGGATCACCTTGCTTGCCGTGATCCTGCTCGGGTTGAGCGGCACGATCCTCGCGACGCTGGTTGGGAACCGTCGGCTCAACAGGACGCTGCAGGCGAGCAGATTGCAGCAGCTTCATACCTACATCGAGATCGACGCGCGGGATCGCGCTGAGGAGATCCTCTGGTCCGAAGCGAAGCACGCGATCCCGTTCGGTGAGGCGGACGAGCGGGCGCTCTGGAGTGCACCGCTGCGCGATCGTCAGCTCCGCTGGGCGTTCATGGAGATGCAGGACAGGGCGACATGCCTCTTTGCTGAGCCGCTCGGGCTCGGGTCGCTACGGATCATTGATCCGATCGGAGCGCAACGCTTCGGGGTTGTCTCGCTTGATCGGCAGATCAAATGGCTGAGCATCGCAGGGGATCATCCGACACTGACCGATGGGCCTCGCCTCCCCGACAGCGTGCTCGTGTGCCGATTTGTTCCGTCCGGGCGTTTCATGCTGACGCTCGAGCCCGGATGGATCCGTTGTGTGGATCCGACGACCGGTGAGGTTCTGCGGGCACGCGATATCAGCAACGATGCCGAGCTCTCCGGGTGCATGAGTGTCTCCGAGTGGGGTGCGGCGTTGTGCTCCTCGAGCGGAGAGCTCCTTGTGCTCTCCGTCCCGGATCTGGATGTCCTCCACGAGTCCGATGGGTATCCCGCGAATCAACGGGTCTGGATGGATCCCGCTGAGCACACGATCGGCGTGCTGGACTCCCAGGCGCGGATCCGGCTCATTGATATCGCTGCGGATTCGATCGAGTTCCCATTGAGTCAACCGATCTGCGATGCCGGCACCCCGCAGCTCTTCCCGGAGATTCATATCGATGACGAACGCCGTGTGCTGATTGTTGCGCTCGCGGGAAGGTTGTTTCTTGTGGATCTCGCGGATCCGAGGTCCGGGATCCGCGAGCTCTCACGCGAGGGGTATCGCCTGCACGCTTCGATGAACCAGAGCGGGACGCTCGTCGGAGCGCAGGCTTATGGCGAGTCGTCGCTGCGACTCTGGGATATCCGCTCAGCGGAAGAGATCATGAATCTCCCTGGGCACGACGGCGCCGTTCAGCAGCACGCATTCTCCGGAAACGGCGAGCGGATCGTCACCGTCGATCACTCCGGCACACTCCGGCTCTGGGCGACCCCCGGGAACAGCTGGCGAGAGCCGATGGTCGACCAGCCCTCGAACACCCATCGTCTCGCGGCGAGTCGCCAGAAAAACATTGTGCTGGGTGCCGATGATCGGATGCGGAGCCAACTGCTTCGGCTTGGGCCGTTCGGTGAGCAGCGTGGGGCAATCGAGTTCTTGGGCTTCAACGCGGTCCGCTTCGCGGTCGATGAAGCATCCGGGCTTTGTGCCGCCTCGGATATCGAGAACAACATCCGATTGTTTTCGATCGAAAGATCCCCGGACGATGCGAGGGTTGTTACCCTCGCCGAGGGCGATACCGCGACGGGGATCGGGTTCGGGACCCTCCACGACGGATCACTCCGGCTCGCGATCTGCACACAACGGGGGGAGCTGATCCTTCTTGATCCACGGGCCCGTACGGGCAAGCCCGAGCGGGCATCGCTCCGTGTGGGGGAAGATTTACAACCCTCGGATCTCGTCTGGTCCCCGGACAACAGGCAGATCGCGTGTTCATTCCGTGACGGGCGTGTGGCGATAATTCAGCCGGAGACTTTCGAGGTTGAACAGCTGCTGTCCGTCTCCGCGAGTCAGGTGCGTTCGCTGGCGTACTCGCCCGATGCCCAAGAACTCGCCGCGGTGGGTGACGATGGACGGATCGCGTTCATCAATACCGCGACGGGTTCCATCAGGCACTCGGAGCAACTGAGCGACAGCAGCCAGTTCTGTATCGCGTACCACCCGAGCGGGGGCGCGGTCGTGGTCGGCGATCGCTTGGGGAAGATCAGCGTGGTCGACGCGCACAGCGGGGGAATCCTCGCGGGTTTCCGCGCGAAGGGCTCGGTCATGTCGATCGCATTTGTATCGGATGGCGACGAGCTGCTGGTTTCAGCGCTCGGGCGTCCGCTCGAGCGATGGAGCTTTACAAACCTCGCACGGACGCTCCGAGCCTTGCGTCCGGACAAGCAGGGGAACGAAGCCCATCAGGGCTGAACGGGCTCCACCCATTCGGGCCGGGGTTTCTCTGTTCTGCGTGAGTGTACAGACTCCCGTTGCCGTACTATCGACGGATGGCCGGACAGGATTCCAACTCAAAGCAATCGGGTCATCCCTCGCCCGCTCTGCGCGAAGCGGAGAGCTCGCGTGTCAAAGCCCGCTGGTGGAGGGTGACCAGGATCCTCCTGCAGATCGGGATCCCATCGGCGGTGATCTGGCTGGTCGCCCATGAGCTCCACACGCTGAACATGACCCAGGTCCGCGGCGTGGTCGCCGAGGCCGACAACATGAGATTGTTGCTCGGTGTCCTGGCGGCCCTGTTGACGGTGTGCGTCATGGGCTTCTACGACGCGGTTGCTTTCCCACGCGGTGCGGCGGGAACGCTGGGTTTTTTCAAACGCTGGTCGCTCGGGGCGGTCTTGTTCGGCTGGACGAACTTCCTTTCGATGGGGCCGATCGGCGGGCCGGCTCTCCGGATCTTCGCGTACCGCAGGAGCGGGCTGAGCGCACCAGAAATCACCCGCGGGTTCATCGGTCATTACATCGGATCGTTTTCCGGGCTGCTCGGCTGGCTGGTCGCGGCATGGGTCCCCGGGCTCGGTGGCGCGTTCGGGTACGCTGCACGAGCGGCCCTCGCGTTCGGCACCTCGATCCTCTTCTCAATGCTTGCCGGGCGAGTGACGGTCAGCCTCGTCAGACGCCACGCCGTAGGCAGCGAACTCGAAGGGCTGCCGCTCGCGCGTCTTGGGCTTGTCTCGTTCGCGGAGTGCGGGCTGACGCTTCTTTCGTTCTGGTGTCTGACCAGTTCGATCGGGGTGTCGCTCGATGCCGTCGATTCGGCGCGGACGGTGTTCACCGGGCAGATAGCGGGCATCGTGAGCATGATCCCGGGCGGGCTGGGCAGCGCCGACGCGATTTGGTTCCATTCATACAGCCTGCTCGGGGTTCCGCACGAGTCCGCCGCCGCGGCGATTCTGCTCTTCCGCGCCGGGTTCTATCTGGTCCCGTGGGTGGTGTCGTTTGTCGCGATCTATACCGTGGTGGCGAAGAACTCGGATCTTCTGCGTCGATGGCAGCGCCGGGCGGTTGCCGGTGCGGTGATGCTCAACGCGGTTCTGCTGCTGCTGAGTGCGGCGACGCCCGCCGTGATGGATCGACTGGATTCGGTCGCCAAGCTTGTCCCACTCGGTGCCATCGAGGTTTCTCACGCGGTCGCGACGATCTCGGCGCTGCTCATGCTCCTGCTTGTGCGTGGGCTGCTCCGCGGGTACCGCGGTGCATTTCTGCTCACAATCGCGATGCTCGGCGCCTCGGTAATCGCTCACCTGCTCAAGGGCGGCGATTTCGAGGAATCGATCGCGTCGCTGGTGCTGCTGCTGATGTTGCTCGGGGTCCGGGGTGCGTTTGTGAGGCGGGGGCGTGTCCCGATCGGCTGGGAGCTCACGCTGGCGGCGTGCATCGGGGGGCTCGCGTTGTTCTGGATCTCCGGGTTCGCCGCGTTTGAGCGGGTGCACTACCGCCCGGAGCTCTGGACGGATTTCGCCGAGCGGGCCGAGGCGAGCCGGTTCCTCCGCGCGGGTGTGCTGCTGGTCTTCGTTGCGATCGTCGCGATTATCCGTCAGGCGATGCGTCCGGTGAACCTGTGGGTCGTGCCCGAGCCCGAGCAGATCGCACGGGCGGAGTCGTTTGCACGCGAACACGCTGGTTCGGCGGATCCGCTGCTTGTCGGTGCCGGGGACAAGGGGATCTGGTTCTCCGAGCCGACCCCGGGCCTCACCTCGGCGATGGTGCTCTACCAGCGAAAGGGTGACAAGCTGATCGTCTTCAAGGACCCGGTGCTCGCGCCCGGCGCAAACCCGGCGGAGGTCATCAACGCGTTCCTCCGTTACGGCGAGGATCTCGATGTTGATGTGGTGTTCTCGATGATCTCGACCGAGTGGATGGGTCATCTGCACGACTTCGGCTACCGCTTCCTCAAGGTCAACGAGGAAGGGATCGTCGAGCTCGATGGGTTTACACTCGACGGGGGGCACAACGCCGGGTTCCGCAGGACCATCCGCGATATGGAGAAGTCGGGGATCGTGTATGAGAGCCTTGTGCCACCCTTTGACCAGCAGACCATCGACCAGCTCCGCGAGGTGAGCGACGCGTGGATCAAGGGCAAGGGTGGGCACGAGCTGCAGTTCAGCGCGTGCTATTTCTCGCCTAGCTATATCCAGAGGAACCCGGTCGCGATCGCTCGCGAGCCCTCCGGTCGGATCATCGCGTTTGTCAATGTGCTGAGCACACGCGTCGGTGGGCCAACGACGCTCGACTTCATGCGGTACATCCCCGGCGCGGCCGACAACCTTATGGACTTCCTGATCATCCGCACTATGCAATCGCTCGCGGAGCAAGGCTACAACTCGTTCAGTCTGGGTGGGGCACCGCTGAGTGATGTGGGCGTTTGGAAAGGATCGAGGTTGCCCGAGCGGATGATGCACATCTTCTCGACCAAGGCCGAGCGGATCTACAACTACCAAGGGCTGCTGCGATACAAGAATAAGTTCCATCCACGCTGGGAGCCCAGATACATGGCCTACGAACAGCCTTGGGACTGGGCGGCCTCGCTCTACGCGAGCACCAGGCTCGTCCAGGCACGCGGACGGGCGGACAAGGCGCGGATCGCGCGGGCGCGCATGGGGATCGATGGGTGAAACTCCTGAGACGATTCCCCTTCGTGTTCTTTATGGGCATCACCCTGCTGCTCGTCGGGGTGATGAGCGCGACCGCGTGGGGACGGATCGATTCAACCACTATGAGGCTCTTCGGGCTCTCCCCGGATCATGTCTACGCGTTCAATCTGTACCGTCTCGTTACCAGCGTGTTCTTCACCCACGGGGGGATCATCTTCTGGCGTTCGTGGGCGATGCTGTGCCTGTGTCTCTTCTGGTGCGAGTATGAGGCCGGGACACGGACAACGATCGTGGTATTCTGGCTTGCCCATGTGGGAACGATCATGCTCCTCGCCTGGGTGGTTGTCCCCGCGTTGCTTTTCACCCGACCAGAGTCAGGTGATCTGATTCGGGTCGCATCGGATGTGGGACCGTCGGCGGGCTACATCGGGTGCCTCGCCGTCGGGACGCTGTCCATCCACAACCGTGCTCGGCGGATGCTGCTCTGGTGGGCACTGGGTGCGATCTTGCTGGGGATGGTCCTGCTGCGGACGGAGCTGATCCACACAAACCCGGCGTTCTGGCTCGCGGATGTTTCGCACCTTATCGCGTTTCTCTTGACCAGCGCCGGCGCGATCACTTATACCCGTTCGCGCCGGCCGAACGGCATGTCGAGTCCATGAGTGTTCCTCGGCTCAGCAAGAGCTTTGCAAGGGGACTCTGTATCGGAAAGCGACATTCATAATTGTTGCGGAACACACAGCATGTTTGCATCCAAGGGCCGTTCCTTGGTGGGAGTGCTTCATGCCGACGCTCGTGTATTCGCGATTCGTTCCGCCGATTGGCGTGCGGGTTGTTAGTCGGGATCGCACGCGCGATAAGCCTCGATGAGCCGCTCCTCGCCATCCTTTCCGCCGATCGACAGCCCGTGCTCCATCCCGAGCAGCCCGGTGTACCCCTTGTCGCGGATGTGCGTGAAGATCTTCTTGAAGTTGATCTCGCCCGTGGTCGGCTCGTTGCGTCCGGGGTTGTCGCCGATCTGGAAGTATGCGATCTCGCTCCACGCGCGATCGATGTTCGGGATGAGATTCCCCTCCGTGACCTGCTGGTGGTACAGATCGTCGAGGATCTTGCACGACGGCGAATCCACCGCTCGGCAGATCTCGTACGCGTGACCCATCTCCGCGAGCAACATATTTGGGTGGTCTCTCGGGTTCAGTGGTTCGAGCACCATCGTGAGCCCCGATGGCTCCAAGATATCGCACGCGCGACGGAGAGATTCCACCGCGTACGCGGTCTGGTAGCTTAGCTCTAATCGGGGTTCGCGCGTGCCGAGCACCACCGTTGTCCACTTCGCGTTCACACGCTTGGCCACTTCCACGGCATCGCGTGCTTCTTGTAGAAACTTCTCGCGATCGTCCTTGTTGTTGCGAGAGAACGACGGGCCCCATGCCGTACCCATGTTGAGCACAAAGACGCCCATCTCGATATCGAGCCGTTCCATTGCTTTGGCGAGCTTGATTTGATCGTCAATCGATCGCCCGCCCATGTTGTTGTCTTCCCACGCCGTGAACCCCACATCCGCGGCGAACTCGAGCTGGGCGACCATGTCATCGCCGGCGTGATGCCGGAACATCCCGAAATGGGGCGCGAACTTCACGGAGAACGGTTTGCCCGACCGATTCGCGGTTGATCTGGTGCCTGCCTGTGCGAGGGTTGCTGCAACGCCGATTACACCGGTGCTCGCGAGAAAAGTTCTTCTGTCCATGGGGTTCCTCAGATAAGCTCGGTTTTTCCGGGTACAGAGACGGGGCGGACGCGGAGGTCCCCAAACTTGTAGGCATCGGGAGCGAGATCCAGTCTGGATTCCATCGCTCCGAGCCATTCAACGCTCTTGCCCGTATAGGCGCTCATACGCCCCATGATCGCGGTGAGCGTGGATTCCGCGACGCGTTGTGCCTCGTTGAGGTAGACGCCCTCGCCCATGATCGACGCGATGAGATCGACATGCTCTTGTTCGTACGGGTTCCGGTTGTCACCCTCGAATCGCCACTCCCGCGGACCATTGATGACTGCATATCCCGGGCGAGAGATCGAACGGCCCTTGCTTCCGACAAGCACCTCCTCCACACGCCCGGCGCAGCCGTCGATCTGGCGGCACATCGACTGCATGGTCATGCTGTTGGCGTACTCGTACTCGATCGAGAAGTGGTCGAAGATGTTGCCGTATTTCTCTTCGGTCCGGACCTGGCGTCCGCCCATGCCGGTCGCTTTGACAGGGGGCCCGCCCATCGCCCAGTTGATGACATCGATGTTGTGGATGTGCTGCTCGCAGATGTGGTCGCCGCTGAGCCAGGTGAAGTACAGCCAGTTCCTGCACTGCCATTCCATGTCGGAGTATTCGGGTTTGCGTTCGTGGACCCACAGCCCGCCCTGGTTCCAGTAGCAGCTCGCGCTGACGATCTCGCCGATCTCGCCGCTCTGCACGCGTTCCATCAGCGAGAGGTACGAACGCTCGTGTCGGCGTTGTGTTCCCGCGACGACGGAGAGCTTCTGCGCTTTGGCGCGTTGCCCGGCGTCGATCACTCTGCGGATACCGACCGGGTCCACCGCGACGGGTTTCTCCATGAATACATGCTTCCCGGCGTTAACAGCCGCGTCGAAATGGATCGGTCGGAAACCGGGCGGGGTCGCGAGAATCACATAGTCGATGTCCTTGATCGCGAGCAGTTGCTTGTAGGCATCGAAACCAGCGAACATATGCTCGGGATCAACGGCGACCTGCTTCTCGTACTCCTCGTCGCCGCTGATCCAACCATACGAGCCCCTGAGCCGATCCTCGAAGAGATCCGCCATCGCGACAATCTTGACCCTGGGGTGTGCCTTGATCGCGTTCGCCGCGGCGCCCGTTCCACGCCCGCCGCAGCCGATCACACCGACACGGATGCTGTCGTCAATCGCCCGCTCTGTTCGCGCGGCGAACGCGCTGGGAACGAGCGTCCCGGCGCTGATCGCCGCAGTCGCTTTGACAAAGTCCCGCCTGGTCCAATCGCTCCCGCTCATTGCTGTCCCTCCTGTTTCATCCATTCATCGGTTTGAATACGCGATCCATCCGCTCCGCGATGTCGGTGAGGCGCTCGCGTCCGCCGCCGCCGACCTCCGCCGCAGCCCACCCGGAATACCCGATCGCTTTGAGGGCCCGACAGACATCATCCCAGCCACAGTCCCCGTCACCGATCTCCACGCCAAACCCCTTCCAGAGCCCCTCGTCGTTTCGTTTCTGCTTGGAGAACTCCTTGACATCGAGCTTCTTGATGCGGTGGCCAAGGATTTCTATCCACTGCGCGGGATAGCCGTAGTTCACAACATTCCCGATATCGAAGTGCCATCCCACGCGTTCGGAACCGAACCCGTCGACATACCTTGCCGCCTCGATCGGCGACAAGAGAAAATCATTCCAAACATTCTCGAACGCGATATCGACTCCGAGACTCTCCGCGGTTTTCAGATGTTTGCTGATCTCGTCCCGTGATTGCTCGTACGCTTCCGCGTAGCCCATCGATGCGTTGACCACCGCGGGAACGACGAGCACGCTCGTGCCGCCGAGGTCTTTACAGTCGTGCAGTGCTTTATCGAGCGCGATACCCGCATCTCTGCGCACGGACCCGTCGGGGTGGTTGAACGGCTTGCTCCAGTGCGTCGAGAGCACCACACCCGGGATCTCGATGCCCGTCTTCTTCTTTGCTTCGAGCACCTCGTTGAGGTCCCATCCCGCCGGTGAATCCATCTCGACGCCGTCAAACCCGCAAGACCTGGCGAGGGTGAACTTCTCGAGCACTGACCCATCGCCGCCGATCATCCCGAACTTGAGTGCTTTGCGGATCACCGGGTCGTCCTTCTTTTCTCTCCCAAGCACAGCCGTCGGCAGCACCGCGATCCCCGCGGCGATTGCCGCGGTTTGCGAAACGAACATTCTCCGGTCGATCCCGTTCATCAGATCACCTCGCTTGTGCCCGGCATGACCATCGCGGGTGTCGGACGATCGCCGAACGCCCAGGGCTGTGTATTCAGCGCGGCTTGCGAGTTCACCGCTTGTTCCCAGGTGACGACCTGCCCGGTGTATGCCGCCATGCGTCCCATGATCGCGAGCAGCGATGAGTGCGACATCCGTACGCCGTCGTTGACCGGTGTGCCGTCACGGATCGCCCGGAACAGCACATCGTGCTCACGCTGATACATGTCGTTGCTCTTCGCGGAACCCTTCCACGGGTTCTCGCCCTCGATCGTGTGGGTCCCGTTCCATGGCTGCATCACGCAGTTGCCGGCGCTCCCGAGGAAGTACGCGGAGTTGTCCGATGGGGTATTGGGCCAATGCCGGCACATGTGATACGTCCGCACGCCGCCCGCGTACTCATAGATGAGACTGAAATGGTCCCAGACATTCCCGGTCTCCGCGAGATCTGGGCGCGTCTGCCGACCACCGACCCCGAAGCACCGAAGCGGCGGGCGGTCCTTCATCGCCCACGCCTGCCAGTCGATCGCGTGCACCGCCTGTTCCGCGACATGGTCCGCCGACAGCGGTGTGAAGTACTGCCAGTTCCTCAGCTGGAACTCCGCGTCGCTCCATTCCTTCTTCCTGGGCTTGGGCTCCACCCACCCCGTGGTGTTGTAGGTCGTTTGGATCGTGTGCAGCTCCCCGATTCCGCCCGCGTGGATCTTGTCGAATGTTTCTTTTACCTGGTCTTGGTAGCGCCAGCAGAACCCCGACATCAGCGCGAGCGATTTCTCCTTCGCCAGCCGCGCGGATTCGAGAACGGATCGCACGCCGGGCGCATCGACCGCGACTGGTTTCTCGCAGAACACATGTTTGTTCGCCTCGATCGAGTGCCGCAGGTGCTCCGGGCGGAACCCCGGCGGCGTCGTCAGGATGACGACATCCACACCCGACGAGAGCACCCGGTGGATCGCGTCGAACCCCGAGAACCTTCGGTCCTCAACCCGGATCTTCTTCGCCCAGGTGTCCGTGCTCTGCTCATCGTCGAGATCGAGCATCGCCTCGTTCGCGTAATGCAGGCACGCCCCGATCTTTTCCTCGAACACATCACCCATCGCCCACAGCACCGATCCCGGGTCCGCCTTAAGGGCCTGGATGACGGCCCCCGTCCCGCGTCCGCCGCAGCCGACCACACCGACGCGGAGCGTGTTCTCCCCGCGCAGTGATGCGATCGCGCCGAAGCTCGGACGAGCAAAGACCGCCGCCGCACCGATCGCGGCCGTCGATGCGGTAAACGCCCGACGCGACATCAAGAGATTCGGATCAGTCGGCTTCTTCGTTGTCATGCATCAACTCCTCGAGTCTCTCCGGGTCCAGGGTGTCGGCCTCGATCACGAACCGGAACCCAACCCACGAACAATCCGCGAGCCACCATCGGCTCTTGGGGATCTGCGGATCCGATTGGTTCCAGCTGCTTGTCTGTTTCTGGAACGATTCGATCGTGCAATCTTCCGCGTTGTCGCGATACCCGCCGCCATAGGCGATCGGCTTGCGTGTGTCGCTCATCACCCACTCCGCGGCGTTGCCGAGGGTGTCGTAGAGCCCAAACGCGTTGGGTTGCTTCTCGCCCACGGGGTGCGTCGAGTGCTCCGAGTTCTCACTGGACCAGGCGATCGAGCCCAGCCCCTGCTGCTCCGTGTCACCCGCGCGAGCGAGGTGCTGCCATTCTTCTGCCGTCGGCAAGCGGACCGCAAGCCCCGCTTTGAGACCCAGCCATTCACAGAATCCTTCCGCGGCCTGGCGTGTCATCCCGATCGCGGGGTACCCCTCGTGCCCGAACCCACGATCCGGCGGCACATACGGCTTGCTCGGACGCGATACCCCATCCAACGGGGAGGACCCTTCCTCGGGCTCGTCGAGCTTGTACACATAGATATCGTATAGATCCCAGGTGACCTCGGTCGTCAGCACATAGAGTTCCGGAATACGCTCGGATTCAGTGCCTGACTTCCCCGGGCAGCGCACCATCGTGAACGATTCCGTCATCCCCGGCACACGCAGCTCGACCACATCACCGACAGCCGGTTCAACCACAGCGGGCTGCACCAACCCAAAGAGCGGAACAACCCCCGTGCACACATACGCACCAATGACCCGACGCTGGATGTTCTTCACGCTGGTCCTTCTGCTCGGCGCGAATACGCCACTTATCTCATGCGCGGCACACAACACCCACGCCGCGTCCGTCCAGTCTACACCGACCCGCTACGAGTACGCAAGCATCCAGATGGGTTCCCGCTGCTCAATCATTCTCTACACAGATTCCGAGCCTAAAGCCGCCGCCGCCGCGGAGCACGCGTTCGACACCATCGCCGCGATCGAAGACACACTGACCGACTATCGCCCGAACTCCGAAGCGATGCGTACAGCCGCCCAGCCCGCGGGGCAATGGGTCGCGATCTCGCCTGTCCTCACAGATGTCCTCGATCGTTCCCGAGTGCTCTACCAACTCAGCGGTGGCGCGTTCGATCCAACAGTGGGGGGCTTTACCCATCTCTGGCGGGCCGCAAAGCGAGAACAACGCATTCCGACCGAAGAAGAGCTCAAGCGAACCAGCGCATCCGTCGGCTTCGGGCTCCTCGAGCTCGACGCAGCGGCCCAACGCGTCCGTTTCGAGAAGCCCGGCATCATCCTCGACTTCGGTGCGATCGGGAAGGGTTACGCCGCCGACAAGGCGCTCGGTGCACTCCGCGAGCACGGCATCAACACCGCACTCGTCGACATGGGCGGTGATCTCGCGATCGGTGATCCGCCCCCCGATCAACCAAGCGGGTGGTCAATCCGTGTTCAGCCCGGCAACAGCGCCGAGTGGACCGCGCCACTCCACAACGCCGCGATCGCGACGTCGGGTGATCTCGAGCGACACTACGAGCACAACGGCGTCCGCTATTCTCACATCCTCGACCCCCGGACCGGGATGGGGGTCACAGCGCCCCGCGCGGTGACCGTGATCGCGAGCGACGCGACCACCGCCGACGCCGCCGCGAGCATCGTTTCTGTCCTCGGCGAACCCGTAATCCCGGCGTTGCGGGCATACTTTCCAGACATCATCATCCGCATCGCGACAGGCGAGCCCTTCGAGCAAGCAACCTCAACGAACCCGTAGTTTTTTCTCGCGTTCCCGAGCATTCCCGTGTATGCTCCGCGGATGCAGAGCAGTTGTACACGCCGTGATGCCATCAAAGCCGTCTCCGCCGCCGGGCTCGTCGCGGCGTTCGCTGCCCCATCCCTCGCAACCGCCGCCATGCGCACACAACGCGTTTCCGCTGATCTGCTCTTTCAGATTTCACTGGCGCAGTGGTCGCTCAACAAGCCGTTGTTTGCTGGCGAGATCACCTGCCTCGACTTTGCGCACGAAGCACGGGACCAAGGGATCAATGCGATCGAGTATGTCAACTCGTTCTTCAAGGACAAGGCTCGTGACCAAGCGTACCTCAAGCAGCTCAACGCCCGCGCCGACGAGCACGGCGTCAAGCAACTCCTCATCATGGTTGACGGCGAGGGGGCCCTCGGCGACGCCGACGAAGCCAAACGAACCCAGGCGATCGAGAACCACAAGAAGTGGATCGACGCCGCCAAGGAGCTCGGCTGCCACTCCATCCGTGTCAACGCCGCGAGCTCGGGAAGCTGCGAAGAGCAGCAGCGACTCGCCGCCGACGGGCTCCGCAGGCTCACCGAGATCGCCGAGCCGATCGGGATCAATATCATCGTCGAGAACCACGGCGGATACTCCTCCAACGGGCGATGGCTCAGCGGTGTCATGCGGATGGTCGACCACCCGATGTGCGGAACACTCCCCGATTTCGGAAACTTCTGCCTCGACTGGTCACGCTCCGACGATCCCCAGGCCTGGTACGACCGCTACCAGGGGGTCAAAGAGCTCATGCCGTTCGCCAAAGCAGTGAGCGCCAAGACCTATGCCTTCGACGAAGCGGGCAACGAGACCACGATCGACTACAACAAGATGATGAAGATCGTCCTCGCCGCCGGCTACCACGGCTATGTCGGCATCGAATACGAGGGCTCCAAGCACTCCCCGCGTGACGGGATAAGGCTTACCAAGGCGCTCCTCGAACGCATCCGCGACGAGATGTCAGGCTAGCCGTCCGCTGGACACCGCTTCGCGGGGATTACGCAGTCCAGCACGACCAGAGCGCCGAGCAGCGAGGTGCCCATAGCGTACGCGATCCCGCCGATGACAATCGCGTGGGCAAACCACGCGACCTCGCGCGTGATCCACCACCCCGCCATATCCACGAACAGTCCGAATGCCGCGACGAACAGCACAAACCCAACAAACCGTGCGGTAAACCGAGTGGTCAGCGTCAACGCGCCGATGACCAGCAGGATGACCGCCATCGTCGGCGCGTGCGCGTGCTGACTCATCGCGACGATGTTCTCACCCGCGGGCTGGATGTCCTTGGAGTACGCGATCCGCTCGATCTCGTCGAAGTACTCCAGGGGCACACCGGGCATCGCGCCCTCGCCCGTCGCCCCGCGTGTGTGGCACTCCAGACAGTTCACCGCGATAATCTCCGCGGGCGCATCCTCGCCCAGATCAAGATTGTCGTAGTCGCCCGAGAGGTTCCCGCCGCTCAACCAGCCAAGCAGTGCCTCACGCTCTGCACCGCTCAGCGTTTCGGGGTGTCCGGACTCGAGCGCCTCGACCAGCGGCGAGGGCGATTGCACGCCGTGATACGCGCCGATGATGTCGTTCATCGAAAGCCCCGGGACCTCGTCACGGTTCTCGTAATGCCACCGCAGATGCAGCCCCGAGACGATGTACCCGCCCAGCAGCGTGATGACGAGCACCGCGACACCGAGACGGAACAGCAGGGGGGTAAACCGGAGCGCATACGCGGAGTTGTTCATGCTCATGGAGTCTGTCCTCAGAAGCCCGAGAGGTCAATGTCAACCGTCTTGCCGGTTGTGATCGCTTTGTTCGCGGCGATCCCAACAAGAGTCGCACGCGCCGCTTCGTCGATTGTGCACGCCGGGGTTGCCTTGTCCGCGATCGCGTTCACCCAATCCAGCAGCGCGTAATACTCGCTCGGGAACGGGAGCCCGATACCTTCTTTCAGCTTCCCCTGCTCCGCGAGCTTTGTTGCACCCGCGATCAGCGTGATGCCCTCGTCGTTGTGGAACTGCTGGCGGTTCGCGTAGACCTCCCAGCCCTGTGTCGGCGCGTCCGCTTCCTTGAACATCCAGCCGTGCGACCAGGCGAGCTTGATCGCGGCGTTGGACCCAAAGAACACCTCGTGCGCCCCGCCGTACGAGTTTGCGATCGTCGCGCCATACTGCAGTGCCGCCCCGTCTTCAAACACCAGCGTGCACGCGATCGTGTCATCGACCCTGCGGTCGTCGCGATAGTGACGCACCGAGCCCACGCCGCTCACCCGCACCGGGTAACGCTCCGTGTACCAATGGAACACATCGAACTGCTGCGTGCCCCATTCTCCCGCGAGACCGTTGGATCGGGCCGGGTCGAGCCTCCAGTTCAACTCCTCGCGTCGCGCCGGATCGTTCGAAGGCGTGATCCAGTTCGTCTTCCGGTTGTTCTGTGCACGCATCGACACAAGATCCCGCACCGAGTCGGTCCGGAAGAACCCACGCGCGAGCTGGTACACCGGGTTCGATCGCCCCTGCAGCCCCGCCGCGACAACGCCGCCCGCATCGCGCGCCGCCGCGCTGATCGCGAAGCAGTCCTCCCGCGTGTGCGCCAGCGGGCACTCCAGATAGACATGCTTGCCCGATCGGAAACACGCCTCGGCGACCTCGCGGTGCGTGTGTGTTGGTGTCGCGACCGCGACCGCGTCCACCCTGCCCGACTTGAGCATCTCCGCGACCGTTGCGTACCCCTCCGCACCGGACACACGCCGGAGCCCGGAGCTCAATCGGCGTTCGTCGACATCACATACCGCGCTGACGATCACGCCGGGGATTTTGCCCAGCTCGCCCATCAGCGTCCGTCCCTGGCGCCCTACGCCGACCACGCCCACGCGCAGCTCGCCGTCGAGACGCACCGCGCCAAACGCGTTCAGACTCGGCACCAAAGCGATCGCCGCCACGCCGCCTGCTGCCTGCGACAAGAAACTTCTCCGATCAAGCTCAGCCATCACCGCTCCTTCACCGTGCGCGTGCGCACAAAGCAATCTGTCTATCTCAGCACTGGCTCGAAACAACCCCGAGCCGGTCAATCAACACCCGATCAACGCCGTCCACGCCGCGAACAACGCATGATAGTTCCCCGATCCCCCGATCAATCGCGCACCCGAGGGAGTTCTCGTCAACACACACCGCCGTGGAGAGCGCGTCCGCAACCGCGGCGGATCCATGCACAACCGCTACCCGCTCATCCCCCCCGCCGACGATAAGCCGCCCGGAGTGTTCACGATCACGCGGATCAACGATATGCCCGATGCGATTGTTGCCGTCATTTAACTCACGCCCGGTCGGCTCCGAGATCCCGATCCCATACTCGCCCGCACACAGGTTCACCGATCCTGTGCGCACACACCAGTCGTGCCCATCCGGATCGGTGCCCACCGCGAGGATTGAGGAGGTCCCCCCGTGCACGAACGCGTTCCCGATACCATACTCGGCGAGTTCTTCACGCACCAGATCCAGCACAAACCCCTTCGCAATCCCGCCGAAATCGATCCGCACGCGTTCATCGTTGCGTGTGATTGTTGAGCGGCGTTCATCGAGCGTGATCGCGTTCTGCAGATCGATCCCGCGGAGATCCCCGATTGACTCCTCCCGGAACCCGATCGCGTGCATCATCGTCCCCGCGGCGATATTGAAGCATCCGCCGGTGAGCACGCGCATCCGCTCACTGAGCGCACAGAGTGTGTACATCTCCGGATCGATCGCGACAGGCTCGCCCGCCGGGGTGTTGTTGATACACGCGGTTATTGACCCGCGCTCAAACGCGCTGAGCCGATGATGCCAGTCCACAACCAACTCATCGATCCCGATCGCGACGGCATCGATCGCGCCCGGATCAAGCGATGCGTGCTCCCGGTCGAGCAGAACCTCAAACCGGCACCCCATCGCCAGGAACCGGCGCCGAGCGAGCCCGCCGTGCATGTCCTCAAGATTGATCTCAGGCCTTGGACGCACGCATAGTTTCGGGGTTGAAGGTGAACGCGCTGCCCTCCCACATCGAGCGGGTCGCAAGATCCACCGCGACGAGCACCTTGCTCGCGAGGTCGATGTTGCTCTTGGCCGGCTCACGCGTGCGGATGCACTCGAGCCAGTTCAGACGCAACTGGTCCTGGTCGTTGCCGATGTCCGGGCACTCGATGGTCTCCTCGTCGATATCGTCGACAAAGATCCGCTCGGGACGGATCAGGCAGTGACGCGAGTTGAGGTACATATTCGCCTTGTGCCCGCGGATCATGGTTTCGAGCCCAACCTCGTTGGCGGTCGAGCCCGCGAGCACCATCGTGTGCCCGTCCTCGAACTGCACCGTCAGGTTCACCTGGTCGAAGTTCTCCATATCGAGATCGATCACATGCGAGCCGGTGGCAACGACGCGGGTCGGCCATCCCGAGTCCAACGCGAAGATCAGCGGCGTCATCACATGCACCAGCAGGTCCCCGATGATCCCCGTCGAGAAATCTTTGTACCGACGCCAGCGTGCATACACCTTCGGATCCCATTCCCGCGGGCCCAGATGCCCGAGCCAGGACTCCCAGTCCAGGTTCACGCCGGGCTTCCAATCTGGATCGATCCCGTAGTAGTTCCACTCGCCCGTTGTCGAGTTCCGGCAGTAGCTCGTCTGCGACCACACGGGTTTTCCGATCGCCCCCGCCCGGATCGCGTCGCGGGCCTTGTTGTACTTCGGGAGCATAATCATCTGGGTTCCGACCTGGAAGATCCGTTCCGGGTGCGCGAGCACGGCTTTCCTCACCGCGAGCGCTTGGTCGAGGCGAAGGGTCATGGGCTTCTCGGTGTACACATCCTTGCCCGCTTCAAGCGAATCAATAATGTGCTGCGCGTGCCAGTGCTCGGGCGACGCGATCAGCACGCCGTGGATGTCGTCCCTCTTCAGCAACTCGCGGTAGTCGCGGTAGGTGTCGACCTCGAACCCCTGTTTTTCCTCCGCGGCTTTCTTCGCGCCCATCAGCCGCGAATCGCACACATCCGAGAGCGCCACGATCTGCGTATTCGTCTTGCCCTGCTGCGAGAGCGCGATGATCGAGTGCAGGTGCCCGCCGCCCATGCCGCCGGTTCCGATGATCGCCATCCGGACGGGTTCGTCGTCTTTCGGGCCCGCTGCGCCCTTCATGGGCTTCACGCTCGGCAGCAGATCCGCGGCCCCGAACGACCCGCCCGAAGCGTGCGATCCGAGGACCGCAACCCCCGCGAGGGCAGCGGTCTGCGCAAGAAAAGTGCGTCGCGATTCCGTGTTCGGGTTCGTGCCGTTCGTCTGCATATCTATGATCTCTCAGTTGGATTGGTAAAGCCCCGGTGAACCCGGAGCGGTGCAGCATACCATTTCCTCAGCCAATTGCAACCGAGAAGAAAGAGCTTTCATGGTGCATTCTGTTGGTGTCTGTTCTTGGTCGCTTCAGCCGCACTCGTGCGCACAACTCATCGAATCACTCCGTTCTCTCCGCATCGAATCCGTTCAGCTCGCGCTCGATCCGATTGTGAACAATGATTGGGATTGGGAGAAAACCCGCGATCAGCTCGCCCGCGCGGGGATCACCATCCGCTCCGGCATGATTACAACAATCGGGGAGGACTATACCACCCTCGAATCCATCCGCGATACCGGCGGGCTCCGCCCCGACGAGCACTGGGAATCAAACAGAGCCCACGCGACGAAAGCCGCCGAGATTGCCGCGGCGATGGGGATTCCCCTCGCCACGCTCCACGCCGGGTTCATCCCCGAAGCGGACAACAAGCTCCGGAACATCATGATCGAACGGATCGCAGAAGTCGCGCAGATCTTCGACAGCCAAGGTATCCGGCTCGCGCTGGAAACGGGGCAGGAGTCAGCCGACAACCTGCTCAAACTTCTAGAACACCCATCTCTCCAATCGGTTGGTGTTAACTTTGATCCCGCCAACATGATCCTCTACGCGATGGGCGATCCCATCGAATCCATGCGCACCCTCGCGGACCGCATCGCGCAGGTGCATATGAAAGACGCGCTCCCGAGTGACTCGCTCGGGCAGTGGGGGATGGAGGTCCCCGCGGGGCAGGGCATCGTCGACTGGCGTGGATTCTTTCGCGTGCTGAGCTCCATCGACCGCCCGATCGATATCATGATCGAACGCGAATCCGGGTACGACCGCGTGGCCGATATCCGCGCCGCCCACAATCTCGCGTGCAAACTCGGAGCGATCAATGACTGACCAGCCCATCCGCGTCGGCATCCTCGGCTTCGGATTCATGGGCAGAACCCACGCCGCCGCGTACAACCGCGCCGCGGGCGACGGCTCCGAGGTCTCTGTGCGCATGATCGCGGACCCCGGGATTTCAAGCCCCAGATCGGATTCCCCCGCCGGCAACCTCGAGGTCGATGACGCGATCGATCTGAGTTCCATCGATTGTGTCACCGATCCACGCGCGGTGCTGGATTCGGACGAGATCGATCTCGTCTCGATCTGCACACCGACCGATTCGCATGTCGACCTCGCGATCTGTGCGCTCGAGTCGGGCAAGCATGTGCTTGTCGAGAAACCCATCGCGATCCACGAGGGCGATGTCCGACGCCTCGCCGACGCGGCGTCGAGATCAGACCGCGTCTGCATGCCCGCGATGTGCATGCGCTATTGGCCCGCGTGGGTGCGAATCAAGCAGGCGATCGACTCAAGGGAGTTCGGCGCTCCGCGGAGCATCTCGTTCGCACGCCTCGGGTCCGCCCCCGCGTGGTCGAGCGACTTCTACCGCGACGAATCACGCTCCGGCGGGATGCTCACCGACCTGCATATCCACGATACTGATTATCTGGTCCACTGCTTCGGCGTGCCCAAGAGCGTCACCACCATCGGCGACACGATGCATATCAGCACGCAGTACAGGTTTGACAACGGACCGATCCATGCCGTTGCGGAGGCTGCCTGGGACAACCCCCCGTCGGCGGGCTTCACCATGCGATGCGTCGTTGTTTTCGAGCACGCGAGCCTCGATTTCAGCATCGCCCGCGATCCGCAGCTCCTGCTCCATCGGGGCGATCAATCCACCCCGATCGGACTCACCGACCACACCGGCTACGACGCCGAGGCTCGCGCGATGCTCGATCACATCAGCACCGGCACCGGCACCCACGGCATCCTCCTGCAGGACGCGGTTAGCGTCGCCCGCGTGCTCGACGCGGAGCGTCAGAGCCTCTCTACCTCAAGCACGATCAAGATCAGCGATTGCTCAGCCTTCTGAGGGCGCTCGTGTATCCGCGAGTTCTTCCTCGCTCGGTTCCGCTTCGGCGTCCGAGCCGGGGTCCATCCGGAACGCCGCCGCGATCAGCACGGCGCACACAAGCCCGATCACGCCCTGCACCCACCAGAGTGATCCCCAGTCCGTGATCGCGCCGTCGGTCTCTTTCCCGATGGTGCTGAGCCACCCGTTGTAGAACCCGGCGAGCACCGGGCCGACGCCGAGGATGATGATCGCGAACACGGTCTGGGCGCTGTGCCGGAGATCCTTGGGCGCGACCCGTTCGACATAGATATACGCTCCGGCGAAGAAGAACCCGTAGCACAGCCCGTGCAGGGCGTTGGACGACGCCGCGATCCACCGGGTCTCCTCGGTCGCGATCGCGAAGAGCGCGAAACGGAGGAAGTACGCCAGACACCCGAGCGCGAGCACCCAGCGGAACCCGAGCCGCTTGAGGAAGTACCCGAGCAGGGTCAGGAACACGATCTCCGACACCTGCCCGATCGACATGATCGGCCCGACATACGCCGTGTCGAAGCCGATCGCTTCGAGGAACGGCGAGGTCCGGATGAAATACACCTGGTGGATCATCGCGATCGGCAACGCGACGATCGTGATCACGAGCAGCCCGGGTTTGGTGAAGAGCCCGAACGCGTTGAGGAACGCGAGCGGGTGCTCGCTGCTCCGCGTGGGCGGCGTCTTGGGCAGCATCAGCATCGCCCACACGCCGTACAGCACCGCACCGACCCCGGAAACCCTCAGCGCGTCGGCGATCAGCCCCGCCTGGTCGGGCTTGGGGGTACCCGCGAGGAACGGCGGAAGAGCGGTCGGGTGCAGGTTGGTCTGCAGCCAGACCAGCGGGAACGCGTTGGACGCAACAATCCACCCGATCGTCCCCCAGGTCCGCACCGGGCCGAACGATCGATCCGGGTTCTCAAGATGGGCAAACGCGATGGAGTTGGTCAGCGCGAGCGTCGGCATATACGCGATCGAGTACCCGATCGAGAGCAGCATGAATGATTCATACGAGTGCGCCGATGCGGTCGCGAACTTGATCAGCCCGCCGATGATCAGCAGGATCCCGAGATACTTCTCCGCGTTGATGAAACGGTCGGCAATCTGTCCCGCGAGGAACGGTGCCGCGATCGCGCCGATCGATCCCGCGAGCCCGAGGATCCACCCGATCTGTGCGCCACTGAACCCGAGCCCGCCCCCGGTCCGCGCCCCGGACGCGTCGACGATCGGGTCCGCGCCGAGATAGCTCGCCAGGTACGGCAGCCACACACCCCAGACGGCGTACTGGAAGAACATCAACAGGGAGAGCGAGCCGATCGGGGATTTTTTCATAATCATTTCCTGCAACGCCGAAGACCCCGGCGAGCGCGGAGTGTACCACATGCCGACGCTCCACGCGAGCGGCGCCCGTATGATCAGCGAGCATTCTTTCGCGTCCCGGAGATCCGACCATGCCACGACCCGTCAGCCTCTTCACTGGCCAATGGGCCGATCTCCCGCTTCGCATCCTCGCGGAGAAGGCCGCCGCGTGGGGATACGACGGGCTCGAGCTCGCCTGCTGGGGGGATCACTTCGAGATCGATCGCGCACTGGGGGAAGACAACTACTGCCAGCACCAGCTCGATCTCCTCGCATCGAACGGGCTCGAATGCCACGCGATCTCGAACCATCTTGTCGGTCAACTCGTGTCCGATCCGATCGATGACCGCCACAGGGCAATCGTCCCCGAACGCATCTGGGGCG
>JAGQOC010000158.1 GCA_020427745.1 Phycisphaerales bacterium
TTCTTGGCGATCGAGACCACCAGCCGGAGGTTCCCGCCTGACAGGTCACGCTTGGCCTGCTCGTACTCCCAGAACACGGTCGAGATCTCACGGATGCGATCCTTGAGCTGCTTGGGTTCCTCGAGGACGAGCGCGCGGAGCCCGTCGAGTTCCTCGCGCATCACCGCGAGATCGTCCTGGTCGTACTTTTTGGGATAGCGTGCCGCTTCGAGCATCTCGCCTTGCAGCGTATCGATCTTCTGGGAGATGGACTTGAGCTTCCGCATCATGGGCACGATCCGACCGGTCCGCAGGCACAGCTCTTCGACGAGCGCCGCCATCCGCAGGCGTCGTGAGTCAATCCTTTCGCGGATCGCGCACGCCTTCTTCGTCTCGCGGATCATCCCGTCGTCGCCCCGGAGGGCGTCGAGGATCACCCAGTCCGCCCGGTTCATCTCCAGCAGGCGTTCGATCGTCGGGAGATTCGCCGGGATCCGCACCGCGAGCTTCTCCTTCGAGTTCTCGTCGAGCGTGCTCAGGCGCATTGTCCGGTCGAACGGGAGGTGCCCCAGCTGCACCTGACGCAGCACCTCGACCGCCTGGGCAACGATGTAGTCGCTCTGCAAGCAGCGTCTGCGGAAGATCATCCGTGTCAGCTCGATCTTCTTTGCGAGCCGGATCTCCTCCTCGCGTGTCAGCAACGGGATCGAGCCCATCTGCGAGAGGTACATCCGGATCGGGTCGTCGGTCTTTGGGGCGCTGCCGGCGTCCGGAGTGCTGACGGCTTCGTCGAGATCGCGCTTGATCGTGCCGGGGTCCATCGCCTGCGCCTCGGCGACATCGACCTCCGCCTGCGCCTGGTCCTTGGGCGTGAGCGGCGAGTAATGCTCGCGGTTCACACGGATCCGCATCTGCTCGCCCTTGCCCAGATCCTGCCCGCCCACGACGGACATCGCGCGGAACTGCGTCGAGATCTTCCCGATGACGCCGATATTTTTCAGGGTGCCTTCTTTGTGTGCGCGGAACATGCGTCCGCGATACTCCATCTCGTCGATCAGTTCGATGCCGCGTGCGTCCAGCTGCGCGAGCAGAGCGTGCACCGCGCGGGTCTCGTTGAACTCGTCCGGGAGCACATTGTTGAGCTCCTCGTAGCCGAGCCACCCGCGCTGCTCGCCCACCTGCAAGAGCGCGTTGATTGCTGGATGCAGAATACCGATCATCCTTGCCTCCTGAAGCCATTTCCCCGACGCACTTCCACCCGCGTCGTCCACACATCCCCGGCCTGTCTGTCCGAATGGACACCGATTCTATTCCCCATGCAGCGTCGCTTTCCCGCCCTTGCCGAAACGATCCCGGACCTTGCGTTGCTGCTCGATGAACGCTCGCAGCCGCGCCGCGTCGCTCATCTCATTCTCATCCGGATGGCCCCGCTTGAGTTCAAGCAACGCCGCGGCGTTCACACACTCGCGGAACATCCGGTGGAGCCGCTCGTCGTTGCCTTCGGTCTCGCGTGACACGATCTGATACAACGCTGTTGCCCGGGGGGATGTCTCCATCCCGTCGCGTGCATCGGTCTCGCTCAACACGCCGAGCACCGCGTGCAGACCGGATCCCGCGCCGTCCTCGATCGCGTCGAGCGTTGCTTGAGCGACCCGGCGGGACATGCCCGAACGGAACGCGCCCGCCGAGATCAGGTCCCGTTCCTCGCCCGACATCGAGAGCCAGAGCTGGTCGTCGCACAGCAGGCATCCGAGCAGCAACTCGCGTGCGCCCGGCTTCCATCCGGACTCCAGATCCGTGTGTTCACGCTCGTCGAGGGATTCACGCCTCGGCGCACGCCGACCAGCACGCAGCGCGTTGATGACAACCGCTTCCTCGATCCCCGCGGCGTTGGCGATCTGACGCACCACAAGCCGGCGCCGGATCGGGGACAGATTCGCGATCCCCAAATCATTGAGCCGCGTGAGCTCGTCCTCGATTGCCTGCGTCATCCTTGCCGGGCCCGCGTCGGCGAGCGACCGACGCAAACGATCGAATCGCCACTTGAGCAGATCCTCCGCGCCGTGAATCGCCTGCTCGAAGATTGCCGCGCCGCCCTCGCGTTTGAGCAGCTCGTCCGGGTCCTTCGCGTCGGTATACCCCGCGAGGGCCGCGATCTTGATGTCGATGGTCTCGCGGAAGAGCACCTCGATCGCCCGGTCCGCCGCCCGCTGCCCGGCCTCGTCCCCATCGAACAGCAGCACGACCGTGTCGCAGAGACGACGCAGGATCGTCGCGTGCCCGCTCGTGAGGGCCGTGCCGAGGGTGCCGACGACATGCTCGACGCCGGCCTGGTGGCACGCGATGACATCGGTATACCCCTCGACGATCACCGCCGTGCGTCGCTGCTTGATCGCGCGTGCCGCGTGGTGGATCCCGAAGAGTGTCGTCGATTTATTGAACACCGCGGTCTCGGGGCTGTTGAGGTACTTGGGCTCGTCCTCCTCGTTGATCTTCCGTCCGCCGAACGCGATGACCCGCCCGATCTGGTCGTGGATCGGGAAGATCAGCCGATTGCGGAGCGCGTCGTACTCGCCCCCGGTGTCGCGTTGTTTGAGCAGCCCCGCCGCGGCGAACGCGTTGCGGTCAAGTTTCTTGTTGTCGATCATCATCGACAGCCCGTCCCAGCGGTCCGCCGAGGCACCGATCCCGAAGCGTTCGACCATCTCGGGTGAGATCCCGCGTCGCTCGATAAGCCCACGCGCGATCGCGCCGTGTTCCGGGTGCTTGAGGATCGCCTGGAAGTACCCCGCCGCGAACTCGTTGGCGTTGATGATCTCCCTGCGCCCAACACCAGAGTAAGGCTGGTCGCCCGGTGCGCTGCTCGGGTTGAACTTCGTCAGCTCGATGTTCGCACGCTCGGCAAGAAACTCGAGCGCCTCGCGGAAGTCCATCGAGTGGTACTTCTGGATGAAGCTGAACACATCCCCACCCGCGCCGCACACGAAGCAATGGAAAATCTGCTTGGTCGGGACCACGCACATCGACGGGTTCCGGTCGTCGTGGAACGGGCACAAACCCACATACTCGCGACCCTTCGCCTTCAGCGAGAGGTGCTCACCCACGACCGCAACGATGTCCGACGCGTCGCGGACACGCTGGCGGTCGTCGTTCTGGGGCGCATAGGCACACATCGCGTGTTCGCGTTTCCTCTCCTCTGCATCCGTTCCTCGGGGCCCTCTAGCCTAGCCGATCCCGCACGGGTTGCCACCGATTCCGCAGTTCTGCCCCAACTCCGGGTATTCCCGCGGCTTCCCGGACCATCCCGCGTCCGAGAGCGCAGCCGGGTACCATACCCCCAATGGTACGCCAGCGGCTTATCTTTCAGGGGCGTGTGCAGCGGGTGGGTTTCCGCGCCCGTGCCCGATTCGTTGCCGAGCACCATTATGTCACCGGGTGGGTCCGCAACGAGCCCGACGGCACCGTGATGCTCGAGATCCAGGGCTCCGAGCCCGCCGTCGCGGATTATCTCGCCGAGCTCCGACGACGGACCTCGGGGTTGGTCGAGCGTGAGATGCACGCCGACATCGCCCCGGTGCCCGACGAGCGGGGGTTCACCATCGAGCGTCAACTGTAACCCATCCCCGATCGAACGGAGCCGTACGCGTGCTGATCCTCTACGACATCGACATGACCCTGCTCGAGACCCGCCACATCGGGATCGACTGCCTGCACGACGCGGGGCGTGAATCCTTCAGCCCAGAGTTCACGATCGAAGGGCTCAACTTCGGCGGCTGCCTCGACCCGGACATCATCGCGCGGATGCTCGTCATGAACGGTCTTGATCCGAGCGAAGAGCACATCAACATCCTCCGGCGCGGGTACCACGAGCGGCTGACAACCGCGGCGAGCGAGCGGGAGATCTCCTGGGCGCTCCCCGGGGCGCACGAGCTCGTCCGCGCGACCCGGGACCATCCGATGAGCTTCACGCTCGGGCTGCTCACCGGGAACTTCCCCGAGACCGGCACGATCAAGCTTCAACGCGCCGGCTTCGATATGAACGACTTCGAGGTCTGCGTCTGGGGGGATGACTCGCCGCACCACCCGCCGACGCGTTCGCACCTGCCGCCGGTGGGGATGCAGAAGTTCCGCGCGATCAAGGGCCGGGAGATCAACCCCGAGTCCGTCATCATCGTGGGCGACACGGTCCACGATGTCTCGTGTGCGCTCGACTCGGGGTGCACGGTGCTCGCCGTCGCGACCGGTCACGCGACGGCGGAGGAACTCCGTGATGCCGGGGCGCACCGCGTGATCGAAGACCTGACCGATACCGAGGGGATCCTGTCATGGCTGACCAAGCAGTGGCGCCCGTTCGCGCCGGCGAACGCCTGAAATCGCTCGATGTCCTCCGCGGGTTCGCGCTGCTCGGGATCCTCGCGCCCAATGTGGTCTCGTTCGGCTGGCCCGGGATGGCGATGGTCGACCACCATGTGCTCGGCGATACCCGGGCGAACTACCTCGGGCACGCGATCACCTCCACCGTGTTCCTCGGCAAGTTTATGTTTCTCTTCGCGATGCTCTTTGGCGCGGGGGTGATTGTCTATGCGCACAAATATGACCGGGCCGACGAGCCGACGAAGCTCTCGACCGGCGGCTGGCTCTGGCATCGCCGGTGCCTCGTCCTCCTCTTCTTCGGGCTGATTCACGCCTACCTCTTCTGGTACGGCGATATCCTGACCTGGTACGCCGTCGCGGGGATGACCATTGTCTGGTGGATCCGGCGTGTTCGCACCAGCATCCTTCTGCCGCTCGCGATCGGGCTCTATCTCCTCGGGACAACCCTCCTCGCGGGATTCAGCGCGATGGGGCTTTGGGCGGTCCAGGAAGGGCATATCTCGCAGGATGAACTGCTCGGCGGGGGGACCGAGCGGGAGATCATCGCCTACACGGGGACCTGGCTCGATGCCCTCCGCATCCGCTTCACCTCGACCATCTTCATGCACCTGCTCCTGCTCCCGTTCTTTGTCCCCGCGATCGTCGGGCTCATGTCCCTTGGGATGGTCCTGATGCGCAACGGCGTCCTCGCAGGGCAGAAGTCGGTCCGCTTCTACCTCACCACCGGCGTGGTCGGTGTGGTCCTCGGCGGGGCGATCACGCTCGGCGTCTTTGCCCTCACCGGGGGTGGGCATGACTGGCGGGCCAACTTCATGTGGCAGCCCCTCGCCCAGCCCGTCGGGATCCCGCTCGCCCTCGGCTACGCGATGCTCATCATCACGGTCTCCAAGACCCCGATGCTGAACTTCATCTCCACGCCCCTTGCGGCGGTGGGGCGGATGGCGCTCACCAACTACTTTCTCCACACGCTCTTATGCACCACCTTCTTCTACGGCTACGGCCTGGGCTACTTCGCGAGCGTCGAGTACCCACAGCTCTGGCTCGTCATCGGTGCCGTCTGGACGGTCAATGTTGCGTTCAGTTTGTTCTGGCTCCGCTTCTTCCGATTTGGACCCTTCGAGTGGCTCTGGCGGTGCATGACCTATGGAAAACTCCTCCCGATTCTGCACACACCATCCACCGCTGTGCAGTCCGCGGGCTGATCGGATAGACTCTGTCAACGGGTAAGGAGGCCCATCATGCCGACGAGCTATCGCGCACTGTGTTCGGACTTCTACATCAACCTCAAAATGAATGTCCGGATGGAGCTCCCCTCCAACCGCGAGCCCGTGCTCGACCTCTTCGAGCGTGTCCGGCGTTCGTACCCGGCGATGAACGCTTTCCGTCGATACAAGGACGAGCTTGCCCTTGAGAGCGCCGCCAACGCGACGCCGCACCAGTGGATGGCGATCCGCAACAGCTCCGTCCGCGCCGGCGTGGTGAACCCCTCTACGGAGGAAGAGATGTACGGGCTTCACCGGGTTGCCGCGGAGGTCTCGCCCTACTACCTCTCGATCTCCCCGCTGGATCTCGAGTACATCGAGCTGCTCTACGGCTTCGACCTGCAGGCATCGGGAAACCACAACGCGATCGTCGCCGCCTCGCTGCTCGCGGGCTCGCCGATGGCGAGCCTCGTGGGCTCGGATGATGTCCGTGTTACGGATTGCCAGCCGATGGTGGGGATGTCGATGAGTGATGAGTCCGGGCTCGAGGCGCACTTTGAGGTGAAGACCCGTTCGAAGAAGACACGATCAGAGGCGGGATCATCCTCGGGCTCCGAGCCGATCAGTGTGTACCTGACGCTCCGCAAGTACGACCCGGTCACGAACCTCGACAACCTTGTCGGGCAGCTCAACGAGCTCGTCGAGCGAGGACAGCAGCTGGTTGATGAGCACGCGGTCCCGAACCTATTGATGCCTCTCCGAGAAGAAATCGCGTCCAGTTCGTTCTGACCAGGGACCCGAAATCGGGTACAGTCTCGCCATGCTGAGCACGCTCGGAAGCATACAGATCGATCCCGCGTTCTGGATTTGGTTGGGCGCGCTCGTGGTGGTGGTGGTGGTCGCGGGGATTGCTTTGATCGCGATCCGCCGCCGGATGTTCTCCGAGTCCGCATCAGCGGATATGCAGGCGGGCGGGCTTCTCGAGCAGATGCGGGTGCTCCGCGATCAGGGAAAAATGTCCGACAAGGAATACGAGGACGCCCGGAGATCGTTGATCGAGCGGGTCTCGGCGAGCAAACCCATCGCGGCGAGCGAGCCGACAGAAAAAAACTAAACACCGCCCCGATTCAGTGGGGGGTTGTACCGGTTATGCAGGCGGGGCCCAACACATTGCGGGTGCGATCCTTGCGCAGTATGGTGTTTGTGGAGCGGCAAGGCTAGGGTTTTCGGTCTGGTCTGATTGGCGGTGAAAATGTTGATCCGCCCGTCCATTTGCCACGACGAACAGGTTGAGCGGGGGGGCGGATCGACCCGATACCAGAGCAAGAACCCCCGGCCGTATCGCGGGGGATGGTCCCCGATGGAGCAATGATGTCCGACACGAACCCAGCATCCCGCACACAGAAGAACTCCAATCCCCAGAACGCGACCGGCTCCGGGGGAGACTCGGGCAGTGGAGCCGGGTCCGGGGGGGGCTCCGGCGGCGCTGGCTCGGGCGACGGCTCCGGGTTCCGTGGACGCAAGGTGACCACCTGCTCGTTCTGCGGCAAGACCTCCCGTGATGTCGGCCCGATGGTTGAGGGTCCGGGCGAGGTCTACATCTGCGCCAACTGCGTTGAGCTCTGCCAGAACATCTTCCGTCAGGAACGCCGGCGTGTTTCCGCGATCTCCGCCCAGCTCGCCGACATCCCCTCGCCCCGCGAGATCGTCGAGTTCATGAACGAGTATGTCATCGGGCAGCAGATCGCCAAGAGGACACTCTCGGTCGCGGTGCACAACCACTACAAGCGTTTGCTGCACGCGGAATCCGACGACGCGAACACCATCGAGCTCGACAAGTCCAACATCCTGCTCATCGGGCCCACCGGCTCGGGCAAAACCCTGCTCGCCAAGACCATGGCGCGCATGCTCAAGGTCCCCTTTGCCATCGGCGACGCGACCACGCTCACCGAAGCGGGCTATGTCGGTGAGGATGTCGAGAACCTGCTCCTCAAGCTTCTGCAGGCCGCCGACTTCGATGTCGAGGCCGCCCAGCGCGGGATCATCTTCATCGACGAGGTCGACAAGGTCGGGAAGACCTCCGGCAATGTCTCCATCACCCGCGATGTCTCGGGCGAGGGCGTCCAGCAGTCGCTGCTCAAGATGCTCGAGGGCACCGTCGCCAACGTCCC
>JAGQOC010000159.1 GCA_020427745.1 Phycisphaerales bacterium
CAATGAGTGCGAGCTTGCTTTCTCTGGTCACGAGCGGCGTCCTTGCGGGCAGAAGAATCCTGGGCGCGAAACGGGGAGATCCTTCCCCCGTATCCAATCACTCACCCGGGCGTTCCCGCCCCGGCCGTGCACACACGCATCTTCGCCGAGCGTGATCGCGGGTTGGTCGCGAGCTCGCCCTCGGATGCCTCGATCGGCTTGCGTGTGCAGTTGTGCACGAGCGCGTCCGCCGCCCACCCGCTCATCGCACGCTTCACCGGGCGGTCCTCCAGCGAGTGGAACGCGATGAACGCGATCCGTGCGCCAGGTCTGAGCCAGGTCTGCTCACCCTTGGCGAGCTTCCCCAGCGCGATCCCGATGACCCGCAGCAACGCCTCGAGGCTCCCGAGCTCGTCGTTGACCGCGATCCGCAGAGCCTGGAAGGTCTTGGTCGCGGGATGGATGGAACGACGGGGCCCGGGGACCGCTGAGCGAACGATGTCAGCAAGCCGATCTGTCGTTGTAATCGGCACAACCTCCCGCTCGGCAACAAGTTTTGACGCGATGCGCCGCGCGTGTTTTTCTTCGCCGAAGTCCCGAAGGATCCGGACGAGTTCATGCTCTGGAAGGGTGTTTACCAGCTCCGCGGCGGTGACGACCGAGTCCCGGTCCAGACGCATGTCCAGCGGCCCGGAAAACCGGAAACTCAGCCCCCGCTCGGGGTCGTCCACCTGTGAGCTCGCGAACCCGAGATCCGCGAGCACCATGTCCGCCCGGATGCCCTCAGCCTTGAGGGTCCTTGGGAGATCAGAGAAGTTGCCACGGACGCCCAGGAGCTTTTCGCCGCCACCTAAGCTTTTGCCCACCAAAGATTTAGCTGATTCAAGATTGTTCTGATCCAGATCATTGAGCACGATCACCCCACCGGGAGTGATATGCCTCGCGATCATCGCCGCGTGCCCGCCCAGCCCGGCGGTGCAATCGACATACACCCCTCCGGGCGCCGGCTGGAGTGCCTCGATCACCTCGTCCGGCAAGACTGGGATATGCGCTGGGTTGAGATCGGAGAGATCGGCCATGGGGGACGATAGCCACCTATTCTGTCCCCATGAACGACGAGGGCGAGCCCATCATCATCACCACGGCCTCAGAACCGAGGGATATCGATCAGATCATCTACGGGCTCTATCTCCGCGGGGTCCGGGCCGAGAAGATCCCATCGAAGGTAAAGGGCTCGGACAGGTTCGACATCGTGATCGATCCGCGGTTCGCGTTTATCGCACACGAAGCCATCGATCCGATCTGGGACGCGATCCTCGAGGACATCCCGCGGGCGGTCACGCTGGACGGGATGTGCGCGTTCTGCGGGTACGATGTGCGCTCGCTGCCCAGACCCACGGTGTGCCCGGAGTGCGGCGTTAACCTCGACTCGCACGAGGCCCGCCGGGCGCTGCGCGACGGGAAACCGGTCAAGAAAAAAGCCCCGCCGAAGTGACGGGGCCTAGGACTCTTGAAGTCAATCGATCAGGCTGAGTTTGCTTTGTTGCGACGCAGCTCCTCCAGCTTGCGGGGCGACTCGATGTGCGACTTGTCGACAACATACTCGACGCCGTCGTTGTCGAGATCGGGGAGATCGTACATCAGGTCGATCATCGCTTCCTCGATCACCGCACGCAGCGCGCGGGCGCCGGTTGCACGCTTGGACGCTTTCTCCGCGAGCGCGTAGAGCGCATCGTCGGTGAAGCTCAGCTTCGCGCCCTCGAGGCTGAAGAGGTGCTGGTACTGACGCACGAGCGCGTTCTTCGGCTTGGTGAGGATCTCGACGAGCGCGTCGAGGCTCAGCGGCATCAGCGGGGAGATCACGGGCAGACGCCCGACGAGCTCGGGGATCAACCCGTACTCAACGACATCCTCGTTCGTGACCTGTGCCTGGAGCCATTCGCGCTCGGCTTTCGCATCGGTGAAGTGGCGTTGGTTGGAGTCCTCCGAGCCGCCGAAACCGATGCGGGTTTTGCCGAGTCTCCGGCGGATGATGTCCTCGAGCCCGACAAAGGTGCCGCCCACGATAAAGAGGACATTGCTGGTGTCGAACTGGATGTACTGCTGCTCGGGGTGCTT
>JAGQOC010000160.1 GCA_020427745.1 Phycisphaerales bacterium
GCCGCTTATGGCTGCTGCGGTCAAGCCCTGACCAGGTTCACAGGCCACCCGTGCATCGAGCCCGGGCACCGATCAAAGCGGGTTGAGCACCCATCCTAGCCCGGCGCGGGGGTTGATCCCACACCGAATCACACCGCCCGCAACGATCAGGCTTCGGCGAGGTAAAATCCGGGCAGATGTTCTGGAATCCCTTCCGCAAACAGGTTGTGCGCGACGCCGGCGAGCGGTTCCGGGCGGAGCATTCCCGCTTCCTCACCCTCGCGATGCTCACCGGGCGTCGATACCCGCGGATCCCCGCCAAGCGGGCGGACCGGGGGGGCTTCGACGCGATGCGTCGGCGAGCGAACGGCGAAAAACGGGGCGAGCAATGGTGGGGAGCCTTGTTTGATCGGGTCGACTAAGGTTCAGTGGCTGTCGTTTTCGCCCGATCTGGTTCTTGGTCGGGGTGCCGATCGCCCCTGAACCCGAGATTCCCACAGGAGTACGCGTCGTTATGGCTGAGGATACCGCACCCACCCGCGCCCCGCTGAACACCAAATGGGTCGTCAAGATGGCTGTTGTGATCGCCGCGTTGCTGCTCTTCGCGGTGCTCGGGTTCTACGACGCGACGGTCAAGTACCCCGCCCGGGGCGAGCGGTACGCGTCGTACACCCAGTGGCAGTATCTCGACGCCGCCCGCAACGCCAACAACGAGGACTTTGGGGTCTTCGAGCGTGAGTCGTCGGTCAGCGATCCGATCGCCGAGCTCAAGCGGCTCCAGGATCCGCAGACCCAGCTCAGCACGCGCCCGCTTCGATCGAGCATGCAGATGGCTCGGCGGACCTGGCTCGAGGCGCTCCAGACTATCGGTCGGCTCAAGCCAGAGTACACCAGCTTCGATTCCCCTGCGGAAAAGTTCGACGAGCTTGCGAAGAAGTGGGGGTCGACAACCTCGCTGCCCAAGCCGCTCAAGAGCTACGACATCCCGTTGCAGTGGCTGATCCTGATCGTGTGCCTCCCGCTCGCGCTTTATGTGATGCTGCGTTTCGTGCGGGTCAAGGCCCTCAAGTACACCTGGGATGAATCGAATATGGAGCTGACCGTGCCCTGCGGTGCGAGCATCACCCCGGCGGACCTTGAAGAGGTCGATAAACGCAAGTGGGACAAGTTCATCGTCTTCCTCAAGCTCAAGGACGAGCACCCCACGCACGGCGGCAAAGAGATCAAGGTCGACACCTACCAGCACAAGTATGTCGAAGAGTGGATCTTGGCGATGGAAAAGGACGCCTTCGGCTCCCAAGAAGAGGACGATGCCTCCGCACCCGCCCCCGATGATAACGAAACCAGCAACTGACCCCGGTTCCCGGACGGGGGCCAGCCCGTGATCTGGGTCGCCGGGTCCATCATGGTCCTCTGCGCCCTCGTCGGCGTTGGGTTGGTGATCTTCGCGCTCCCGGGGATCTGGTTCATGACCGCGTGTTCCGCGGCGATCGCGCTCTGGTGCCCCGAGTTGCTGACCTGGCGGGCGGTCGCGGTGCTGCTGGTTATCTCGCTGGTCTCCGAGGTTGTTGATTTCATCGCGTCAGCCGCGGGGGTCAAGAAACTCGGCGGGTCCCGCGCGGGGGCGATCGGCTCGCTCGTCGGGACCATCGTCGGCGCGATCGTTGGCACGCCCGTGTTCCCGGTGCTCGGGACCATCGTTGGGGGGATCGTCGGCGCGGGTGCCGGGGCGTTTATCTGTGAACGCACCATCGCTCAGCGGACCTGGAAGGACTCGGCGCGCTCGTCCGGCGGGGCGATTATGGGGCGGGCCGTGAGCATCGCGGTCAAGCTCGCGCTCGCGATTACCGCGGCGGCGTTCGTCATCGGGGCTCTGTTTCTCTGATCGAGCCCCGAAAGCCAACCAATCCTGAATCTTTTAGGGCAATGGGCCCGTCCGCGACCCGATATACTCCCAAGCAGGGACGCAGAGATCTATCTACGAGGCACAACAGCATGACCAAAGCGGACGCCGAGCGCACCAACGACCAGACTGACCAACCTTCCAGCGGCGCCAAGTACTATGTGCTCGACACCAATGTCCTCCTCCACAATCCCGAGGCGATGTTCGTCTTCCAGGAGAACCATGTCGTCATCCCCTACCCGGTGATCGAGGAGCTCGACACCATGAAGCGACGCGAGGACGATGTGGGTCGGTCCGCTCGCTCGACCATCCGAAACCTTGACCGGCTCCGCGGGTTCGGGGACCTGATGAAGGGTGTGGACATCTCGCTGCTCGGCACCAAGTCCGCGGGCGCGACCGGGACGCTCTCGATCGACATCAACGACCATGAGCGCCCCGCGATCATCTCCAAGGACTCGCCGGACAACAAGATCATCGCGTCCGCGTGGGCGTTGATGAAAGAAGGACACCGAACGGTGTTCGTGTCCAAGGACCTCGCGGCCCGCATCAAGTCCGATGCGCTCGGGATCCGGACAGAGGACTTCCTCAACCAGAAGATCGACGCCGAGCGGCTCTACACGGGGTACACCGAGGTCAACGCGACGCGCGAGCTGATCGATGAGCTCTACCAGAACCGGATGCTCGCGGTGGACAAGCTCACCGAAGCGCTCACGGTCGAGCGCGAGGGCGAGGCGCCCTATGTCCGCGAGATCACGCCCAACCAGTATGTCATGCTACACGACGAGGTCGACGAAGCACACTCGGGTCTCGCGCGTCGGCTCGCGGACACGGACCACCTGATCCCCGTCTCTTCGCAGAAGAAGCCGACCTTCGGGATCATGGCCCGCAATGTCCAGCAGACGATGGCGCTGGATATGCTGCTCGACGACGACATCAAGCTCGTCACACTCCTCGGCAGCGCGGGGACAGGGAAGACCCTGCTCGCGATCGCCGCGGGGATGGCCAAGGTGTTCCAGGAGGAGCGATACGACAAGCTGCTCGTCGCCCGACCCATCATGCCGATGGGGCGGGATATCGGGTACCTCCCGGGCGACAAGGACGAGAAGCTCGGCGCGTGGATGCAGCCGATCTTCGACAACCTGAGCTACCTGATGTCCACGCGCGGCTCGCCCAACCAGTCCGCGGAGTCCAAGTCCTCCGAGCAGCGCATCGACAAGCTTGTTTCGGACGGTCGCCTCGTGCTCGAGCCGCTGACCTATATCCGCGGGCGATCGATCCCGCACCAGTTCATGATCGT
>JAGQOC010000161.1 GCA_020427745.1 Phycisphaerales bacterium
TCATGTCCGAGATCGGGCGTGGGGCGGCCTCGATCATCTACCTCGTTCAGGACCCCAAGACCAAACAGGTCTGGGCCCTCAAGCATGTCGCCAAGACCAACCCCAAGGCCCAGCGGTTCCTCGACCAGGCGGAGATCGAGTACAAGATCGCCAGCCAGCTCAATCACGAATCGATCCGCAAGATCCCCAAGATGATCAAGACGGGCTCTCTGCTCAAATCCACCGGGCTGCTGCTGGTGATGGAGCTTGTCGACGGGATCTCGCTGCACGAGGAGAAGCCGAAAACACTCGCCGAGACCATCGATGTGTTCCGGCAGACGGCTTCGGCGTTGGCGCAGATGCACGACCGGGGGTTTGTGCACGCGGACATGAAGCCGCACAATGTGATCGTGGGAACGGATCTGGACGGGAAGCTGACCGCCAAGCTGATCGACCTCGGGCAGTCGTGCAAGATCGGGACGATCAAGAAGCGGATCCAGGGCACGCCGGACTACATCGCTCCCGAGCAGGTGCACCGGCGCGAGATCACCGCGAAGACAGACATGTACAACTTCGGCGCAACGATGTACTGGGTCCTCAGCGGCAAGAACATCCCGACGGCGATGGGGACCTCCCAGGACTCGCTGATGGGCTCCCTGGACGACGCGCTCATCGAGAAGCCGGTCCCGATATCGGTGCTGATGCCCGAGATGCCCGAGCGTCTGTGCGAGCTCATCATGCAGTGCGTCGAGGTCGATCCGGAGAAACGGCCGGCGTCGATGGACGAGGTGACCAACAAGCTGGATCTGATCCTCGGGATCGTCCGGGCGGACTCGGTCTCCGCCGACTGAGCGTGACCCCTACACTGGTGTCGCGATGTACACGATCGATCTGGGCAATGTGGACGAGGTGGTTGGGGCGTTTAACGCCGGCGCGGAGGCTTGTCTCGATGCGTCCTGCCGCAACGGCTCGATCGATGAGATCAGCGCCCCAGGGAAGCTGATCGCGACGGGCGACACGCACGACCATCCGAGGAACTTCCGGGCCGTGCTCGCCGCGGCGGGTCTCGACGGCGAGTTCGGGGCCGAGGAGAAGCACCTTACCCTTCACGAGATCATCCACCCGGAGTTGCCGGACGACCAGCCGATCGATTACTCATATCGCGGCTTGACACGGATCGCGTGGCTCAAGGCGGAGTACCCCGAGCTCGTCCATGTGCTCTTGGCGAACCATGAGCTGGCGCAGGCGATCGGGTCGGGGATTATGAAGAACGGCATCCGTGTCGTCGACGCATTCAACGCGGGCGTGAACGAGGTCTTCGGCGACGACGCCCAGCGGGTCCACGATGCGATCAAACGCTTCGTGCTCGCGATGCCCATCGCGCTGCGATGCCGATGCCCGCAGGGCGATATCCTGTGCGCGCACTCGCTGCCCGGGCCGGCGATGATGGGGCGGTTCGACCCGTCGATCCTCGAGCGAGACCTGACCACGGACGATTACCAGCCGCGCGTGGGTTCGGCCCACATGATGGTCTGGGGGCGGGGTTACGACGCCGACCAGCTCGAGGACCTCACGGAACGGTGGGGGGTCAACCTGTTCATCCTCGGGCACGAGCACGCGACCAAGGGGTATCAGGTCGTCGAACCCAACGCGATCGTGCTCAATACGGACCACGAGCGGGGTGTGTACCTGCCCATCGACCTCGCCCACGAGCCCACGCTCGCCGAGTGCGAGCATAAGGTTGTGCCCATCGCCCGCTGAGAACGCTCAGTGTTTGATGGGTTTGGGATGGATCGCGTGCGCATCGTCGAGCCCGAACGCCGCGGGATCGAGGTACTTCCCGCGGAGCCGCTCGGGCTTGTCTTCCTCGATGATGATTCGGTGGGCGTCGGCGGTCGGGTCCTGGCGCACGCCGGTGACCTCCCAGCTGACCCTGCCGCCGGGCACGCCGCCCGCGATCACGAACGCGTTGGACGAGATCTCGGATTTCACGAACAGCCCGGGCATCGATGCGCCGATTGCGGTGAGCTGGTAGCGGAAGTCCCGGTTGAGCGCCTCGAAGTAGTCCGGGAGTTCGACGCTCGCGCCGCCGCTTGCGTCGAGTGTGATGACGCCGTTGTAGATGTTCATCATGTCGGGGGATTCGACGAACGAGTGCGAGAGGTACTTGTTGGCGGGGTCGAGTGGGTGGTCGATCTTGAATGAGCCGGATGCTTTGGTGAGCGTGCCCCCGACATAGACATCGCCGTCGAGATATGCGGCGAGCTTGCTGGGCCCGGGCCCGATCGCGGTCGCGTACACCCCGTAGGCCGCGTTGCTGTCGCGTCCGGAGGCGGCGACGCCGTAGAGCCCGTACGATGTGCGTCCGCTGATGTCGGCGGATGCCTGTCCGAAACCGTATACGCCCACGGAGTAGATCGCGTTGGAGGTGAAGCTGCCCGCGATCCCGTATACACCGACCAGGTCGTTGGTTGAGTTCTGGCTGTTGGCGACGCCGTACACCCCGGTGCCCCCGGCGCGTCCATAGATCGCGGTGCCCGCACCGTCGGTCCCATCGTTATAAGCCTCGAGCCCGAAGTTATCCGTCGCGAGGCTTGCGTTTGTCCCGCTGGCGGAGTTGGTGGCTTCCATCCCGACCCCGCTTGTTGTGGAACCACGCATCCCGACGCCGCTGGTGCTGAACCCGTAGACCCCGCGTCCGCTTGGCGAGCTCCCGTAGACGCCCCATCCGCCCGAGTCGTGCGAGCCGTAGACACCGATCCCGAGCGAGCCCTGCCCTTGGTTGCGTCCGCGGACACCGGCGGAGAAGCTCCCCGCGCCGTCGACCGCGATCTCACCATAGACACCCACGGCGCTGCCCGAGGTGGATCGGCTGGACCCCTCGATCGCGGGCGTGGTCCCCGAGCCGCTGAAGTGCTCGCCCACGATCGCTGTGCCGGTTGATGATGTTGAGATGACCTCGAAGACGGTCGACGACGAATCGGAGATCGTGAACGGTGTATCGAGCGATCCCGCGGAGTTTGCACGCACCGCGTTGAGCGCCCGCGGCGTCTCGCGCAGACGCACACGCGGCGAGAGCGGCGTGCCCTCAACGGTCACGGACATCCATCGGTTGGAGTCGTTCATCAGTGCGCTGGGGAAGTCGACCTCGACGGTGAAGACACCGTCAACGACGGAGACATTGTTGATCGAGTCCACCGAGAGCGCGAACCCGCCCGAGGCGGAGTCGGCGAGCTGGAAGATCATGTCGTAGAGCCCGTTGGCGGGCACGCCGGACTCCATGAGCTGCCCCTGGTAGGTGAACGGCTCGGCGGTGGCGGTGCCGCACAATCCGGCGGCGATCAGGGCAACAAACGAAAGGTTGGTCCGATACTTCATTGGGCTCTCTCCTGCAACTGGTGAAGTGGGGGAGTGTACCAAGCGTGATATGATCCACCAAACTTCGCCGCACGATCGCCGATTCTGAGCAGATACGGGGGGTCGGCATGGGAGGATTCCCCCCGCGATGCACCCGAAATCACCCGATTCCGTGATCTGCCCTAAGTGTGGCTACGACCAGTCGGGGATCGTGGACTCCTGGACGGATCGCTGCCCGCTGCGCGGGCGGTGTACGGAATGCGGGCTGGAGTTCGACTGGGCGGATGTTATGGACCCGAAGCGGGCCCACTTGCATTGGTACAGCGAGCACGCGAGTGGACTCAAGCAGATGCTTGCTCGAACGCCGAGCACGATCATTCGGCTGTTCTATCCACCGGTCTTCTGGAGCCGGGTGACGGTCATGATGGAGGTCCGTTTGCGATGGTTGATGCTCTGGGTGCTTGTAATTGCTCTCGGGGCGCACCTCGTGGCATCGGTGTTTGTTGGCCTCGGGCTCTGGACAGAGTACGGTGTATGGAAGTACGGGTCACTCACTCTGTATCTGAACACCTTTGGTTTTCTAGGAGTCGTGCGTCTGGTCTTTAACGCTCTCTTCGCTGGAATCGCGTACATGGAGTTCAACTCCAGAGGTGATCCGTATTTTGGATTTGCACGGGGTTCATACTCATCAATAAATGAAAGCTGGTTCTTTCTCCTGCCCTACATCGGAATTGTTGGCTTGTGGTTGATTGTGCTCATGGTCATTCCAACGACACGAAGGCTGGCAAAGCTACGCGGGGTGCATATCGCGAGGGCCGCGATCATCAGCCTGCTCGGTGTCTGGGTTATCTTTGAAGGGTTCCGTGTGTTCATCGCTATTGATGCGTGGATCGGGATACCGGTGTGGCTGGGAACAGCGTTCGGCTGGTTGACTCTCTTGCTTGGAGTCTGGTTTCTGCTGTTCTGGGGCAGCGCGATTCGGACGGGATGGAAAATCCGCCCGAGCTGGTTACTCATACTGCTGGGCACCATCGCTTCGATTCTTGGGGGGATCGTCGCGATTGCCCTGCCGACCATGCTGGGCTAGTCGACTACAATCGGCGCATGACCACCCACGCCACCCAATCGATTGATTCCGCCGTCCTCGATGTCATCGCCCGGACCGACCCGACGGTCGCGGAGATCGTGCGTCAGGAGATGGACCGTCAGGAGCACACGATCGAGCTGATCGCGAGCGAGAACCACGCGTCGCCCGCGACGATGCTCGCCGGCGGGACCTGCATGACCAACAAGTACGCGGAGGGGTACCCCGGGCGTCGCTACTACGGCGGGTGCGTCCACCACGACGCGGTCGAGCAGCTCGCACGCGATCGGGCCAAGGAGCTCTTCGGGTGCCGGTTCGCCAATGTGCAGCCGCACTCGGGTGCGCAGGCGAACACCGCCGCGTTTATGGCGATGATGGAGCCGGGCGATACCTTCCTCTCGCTCGTGCTCAAGGACGGCGGGCACCTGTCGCACGGGATGCACCTCAACTTCTCCGGGATCTTCTACAACCCGGTCCACTACGCGCTGCACTACGACAAGAGCCATCCGCGGCACGAGCAGATCGACTACGACTCCGTCCGCGCCGCCGCCCACGAGCACAAGCCCAAGGTGATCCTCTGCGGCTACAGCGCCTACCCGCGAGAGATCGACTTCGCGAAGTTCCGGGAGATCGCCGACGAGGTCGGTGCGATGGTGATGGCGGACATCTCGCACATCTCGGGTTTGGTCGCCGCGGGCGTGCACCCGTCGCCGTTCCCGCACGCGCATGTTGTGACGACGACGACGCACAAGTCGCTCCGCGGGCCCCGCGGCGGGCTCATCATGACCAACGACGAGGAGAT
>JAGQOC010000162.1 GCA_020427745.1 Phycisphaerales bacterium
GATTTCAGATCCTCGCCACGGCGGCGAAGAGTGACGGGCCCGAAGCGTCGACGCCCGGGCGGAGTTTGTTGATGCGGACAGAGCGGAAACCGGAGTCCTTGAGCAGTTTGCTGATCTGTGACTCTGTGAATCCGAGGTGCTGGTGCCCCATCGTGTGCTTGTATTCGTTGCGGTTGTGCGCGAACATGTCGACGATCAGAGCGTACCCGCCGCCGTGCTTGTCGCTGACGACCCGCGCCATCTCGCTGAGCGCGGCGCCGGGGTCGTCGAGATGATGGAGGACCAAGAAACAGGCTACGGCGTCGACCGAGCCTTTCTTCAGGGGGAGCTTGGTCAGATCACCGAGGACGAACTCGATATTCGATCGATCGGGAATCCGGTCGCGGGCGGCGTCGAGCATCGCTTCACTGGCATCGACGGCGATCACTTTCTTGACCCACGGGCACAGCAGTTCGGAGCAGTTCCCTGTGCCGCAGCCGAGATCCGCGATGGTCCAGAACGGATCGATCAATCCGAGCATCGCCTGATCGGTGAACCGCTGCCCGAAGAGGTTTGAGCGGAGATCGTCCCATTCGCCGGCGTGCTTGCCGAAGAATGAATCGGAATCGGTCATCCGCTCGGCGAGTACCGATTTCAGCCTGCGATCGTCCTCGGCGTATTCCGGGTCTGCACCGAGTTGATCGCGGATGGGGACCCAGATCCCGCGTTGATCGGCGCGGAGATCGTCGAGGACGACGCGGTAGTACGCGGAGGGCCCGGAGGTGCGTTTGAAGACCCACTCGCCGTCGAGGAGGACCTTGAGGTGGCGGGAGCCGGAGGACTGGGGGATCTGGAGCACGCGGACGAGCTCGCCGACGGCGAGTTCCTCGCGTTCGAGGACACGGAGCATCCGCAATCGGATGGGATCGCCGAGCTGGCCGAGCAGCTCAACGACAGGGCTTTGCGAGTTTGTGCGTGCGGGTCTTGGCATTGATCCATCAATCCGGATTGATGGATCAATCATACAGTGCGCTCGATGGGGCGTCAAGCCACGCGACGGGATTTGTTATCGCGGATCGAGCGCCAGGCTCGGCCCGGGGATCACTCCAAGCTCGCGGATCCGCGCCAGAATCCCGGTGTCGGCGGGATCGAACCAGAGCGCGTGGCGGAGCGCGAGTACCTCGCCCTCGCTGTCCCCGGTCTCGCGGGCGAAGTCAGCCATCGCGAGGTGGGGCGCGGGGGAGGTCGTGCCGTGGAGAGCGACAGCGGTCATGAGTGCTTCGTGGGCCTCATCCATCATCCCCGCTTGGGCGGCGTATCGGGCGAGGCGGAGATATCCGGAGCCTTCCTCCCCCTCGTTCGCGGTGGCATGCAGCAGGGACAGGAGCTCGTCCTGCTGGTCGGAGTTGATCAGGGCAACGGCGAGCTCCTCGATGTAATCGATATTGCCCGGCTTGAGATCGTGGGCGATGCGGAGATGATTGGCGGCGTCGCGGTGCTTGCCGAGCGCGTTCTCGATGCGTCCGAGCCGGTATTCACCGTTCGCTTCATGGGGGCGCATCTCGACATAGTCACCCCAGAGTTCGTAGGCCTTTTCGAGATCCCCGGCGTCCTCCGCGGCGCCCGCGGCGACGAGGGCTTCGTTGGCGGCGAGGGTGGTCTTGACCTTCCGCGCGGTGGAGCAGCCGGGAGCGATGATAAGTGCGGCAAGCAGCATGGTGAGAGCGAGCGGTGTGCGCATCCTGTGTGTCTCCTTCGCGGTCAATGCGGTTCAGGGCGAGTATAGATGGCTGAGGGCCCCGTGTGTGGCCCCAGGCTATGCGTAGGATCCTGTCATGCTTCAGACCGTTGTTCTGCTCCATTCCACGCCTGACGGCGGGCACCACTTTGATTGGATGGTCGAGCAGCCGACCCCCGGAATCGAGCATCGGCTGATGACCTGGCGGTGCGGTCAGTCTCCGGCGGAGTGGGGCTGGGACGGGCGGTGCGAGCGGATCGAGATGCACCGCGAGGCGTACCTTCATTACGAAGGAGCGATCTCGGGGGGGCGGGGCAGTGTCCGGAGGATTGCGCGGGGAGAGGTTCTTGAGCAGCGATTGACCGCCGAGGATGTGGATCTGTCCATCCGGTGGGGGGAACGAACGATTCGGTATCGTGGTTGGAAGGAATCCGGGAAGAGTCGCTGGATCTTTTGTCTGGAGTGATCGTTCCGGTGAATACTCCGGGGGTGGACAGAATCCGAAGATTCTGGTATCGTACGGTGGATCTCGCACCAACCGCTTTCGAGCGGAGTGCCTGTTGCATCAGGAGCCACCGAATGAGGGGACCAGAACGCCATCCGCTGCCGCCGGGCTATTCCGGGCCCGCTCCGGAGCGTGAGCCCGAGCAGCCGAAGAAACCCGAGCCGAAGCAGAGCTTGGACGACACGCTGCCTCTGGACCTCTCGCCGAGCACTGGGGAGGCATCCTCCGCGAGTTCGGCCCCCAAGATCCAGACCTTTGGGGCTCGGCTCGGGCAGCGTCACGAGGATACTTGGGAGCGATCGCCGAATGTGACCGGGACGGGTGCGATCCACTGCAAAAGTTTTCATTGCAAACTCACGGGCGACAGTCTGGAGTTTCTTGATCGACAGATCAACGAATGGCTTGACCTGCATCCGCAGTACGAGGTCAAGTTCGTGACAACCTCGATCGGGACATGGACGGGCAAGCTGAAGGAACCGAACCTGATCGTTAATGTCTGGGTCTGATCCCGGATACATGCCTGCGGCGTGCACGGGGATGGGTTGCACGCGTCGGCTCGGAAAGGTGGGGACATGTTCTGGCGGTCTGGTGTCGTTGCGGTCTGTGCGTGCGTGATGGGTGCGTTTGCTCCTGTTGCGGAGCCGGATTCTGCAGCCATTGATCTTTGTCCCACAGTTGTCATCCCTGAGACGGGGTCAATGCGGCTCTGTCGGGTTGTTGGGGTTGTCGATGGGGACACGGTGCTCCTCGACTTTGATGGGACGGCGACCCGCTTCGAGCTGCTCGCGATCAACGCACCGGAATACATTGAGCGGGACCCGTCGCCTCGTGCGCACGCGCGGGAATCATGGTTCGCGCTCAAGTCACTCGTCGGGGGTGAATGGGTCTATGTTCATCGGGACCCGGCGGTTCTCGAGGATGCCGCGGGGCGTGCGACGGGGTTCCTGTTCCGCTCGCCGGACATGCTGCTGGTCAATCTGGAGATGGTCCGCCAGGGGCACGCGGAGCACCAACCCAAGCGATCGGTGATGTTCGCGGATTCGCTTTCGTGGTGGCAGCGTCACGCGGTGGAGGCGGAGAAGGGGATCTGGGGTGATGAACCGGGGGTGCTGGTTGACCCCGCGCCGGAGGTTCCTGTGCCCGAACCCATGCCGGAGCTCCTGCCCGTGCCAAAGGTGGTGCCGACGGCGATCGCGCCCACGCCGGAGCGGACCGTGTTCCTGACGAAGAGCGGGTCGAAGTACCACACGAAGGACTGCCGTTATTACTCACCCGGGTGCACAGAGGTCCCGATCAGCGAGGCACGCAAGGAGCA
Organism: Phycisphaerales bacterium; assembly: GCA_020427745.1. Classification (GTDB taxonomy): domain Bacteria; phylum Planctomycetota; class Phycisphaerae; order Phycisphaerales; family UBA1924; genus UBA1924. Next base: position 3,538 of record JAGQOC010000162.1, read on the forward strand.
CGAGCCCTGCAAGGTGTGCAAGCCCGACCAGCCGGGTGGCTGAGCGGCGGTGATTTCATTGATGATGCCGGGGGAGGGTGGCTGCCGATAATGCGGCTATGTGCGGCATTCTCGGTGTGCTCTCCGCTTCCCCCTGTGCGAGCCGGCTCGATGAGTCGGTCGTGGTGGCGATGCGCGATCGGCTTATTCATCGCGGCCCGGATGACGCCGGGCTCTGGAGCGGCGAGCTCGGGTGGCTGGGTCACCGGAGGCTGACGGTGATCGACCCGACTCCGGGCGGGCACCAGCCGATGCGGACCGAGGACGGGCGCTATGTCATCGTTTACAACGGTGAGTTGTACAACGACGAGGAACTCCGTTCCGAACTGAGCGGGCTCGGGGTGCGGTTCACGGTGAGGTGCGATACCCAGACGGTGCTGCACGCGGTTGCGCAGTGGGGCTTTGATGCAGCCAAGAAGCTCCGCGGGATGTATGCGCTCGCGGTGGTGGATACACAGGAGCGGGCGGTGCTGCTCGGGCGGGACCCGATGGGGATCAAGCCGTTGTACCTGTCGTGGGCGGGCGAGGGCGACGAGCGGACGCTCGTGTTTGCTTCCGAGATCCCGGCGTTGCTCGCGCATCCGCGTGTTTCGTGTGAGCCTGACTGGGTGGTGGTGAGCGCGTATCTGTCGTCGATCCGGACGGTGCTGGGTCGGCGGACGATGTTCGCGGGGATCGAGACGCTTGAGCCGGGCGAGTGGCTGCGGATCGAGCTCGATCATCCGGAACGGGAAGAGCGACGGAGCTTCTGGGATGACTGGTCGCCCCGGGCGATCGGTGATGACGGAGCCGCTACGACTATTCGCGAGGGCGTGATCGATTCGGTGCGAGCGCACCTGCGGACGGATGTCCCAATGTGTGCGCTTCTCTCGGGTGGTCTGGACTCTGCGATCACGACGCTGATCGCCAGGTGTGAGCTCGGCACGCTGCGGACCTACTGCGCTGGGGCGAAGGTGGAGGGGTTCGATGATGATTTCCGTTACGCGCGGATGCTCGCGGGCGAGCTGGGCACGGAGCATACGGAGGTCGTTGTTGACGAGGACGACTTTGCGTTGAGCTGGTTGTCGATGATCGAGCGGATGGGTGTGCCGATGTCGACGCCCAACGAGGTCGCGATCCACGCGGTTGCGCGGGGATTGCATGCCGACGGGTGTGTGGTGACGCTGACGGGCGAGGGCGCGGATGAGTTGTTCGCGGGGTACGAGCCGGTGATGATGCGGCTGCACAACGCGATCGCGGAATGTGGGGGTCGGGAGCTCCCGAACCCCGGGCTGTTTCACCTCGAATCCAACACATGGATCTCGGCGGAGAACAAGCCGGGGGTGTTGCTGCCGGAGGTCTGGTCGAATGCTGGTTACGACGGGCCGCTGCGTGAGCGGTATGAGCACGCGTTTGGATCGATCGCCGGGAGTGGGCGGACGGATTCCGCGATGCAGGCGCATCTGCGGTTTCTGCGCCGGATGAACCTGCCCAACCTGCTCCAGCGGCTGGACACGGCAACGATGCTTGCGTCGGTTGAGGGGCGGACACCCTTTGCGGATATCCGGATCGCATCGATCGCGGAGGGGCTGTCGATGGCGTCGAAGTTTACGGCGGGCGAGACGGTGGGTACGAAGATCGCGCTGCGTGAGGCGTTCCGCTCGGAGCTGCCCGCGTCGATTGTGAATCGCCCGAAGCAGAGCTTCCCGATGCCGTTCCAGTCGTGGGTTGGTGCGCACGCCGGGGTTCTCCGCGAGAGCGCGTTTGCACGCGGGGTGTTTACGCCCGCGGCGATTGAGTTGGTCGCGAGCAATCCCGAGCGGGCGTGTATGTTTGCTTGGCCGATGATCAATCTGACGCTCTGGGGGGAGCGGTGGTGGGGTGACGGGCTGGCGGGGCGGCTCACAGGGCTTTGCGCGGCTGCACAATGATGTTTGCGAGCAGCAGCCCGACAACGATTGATACAGCGATGATGAAGACGGAGATCGCGGTCTGTACGCCGCCGAGCGTGTCGTGGTCGAGGAACGCGGCGAGGCTGCGGAATCCGACCGATCCGGGCACAAGGATCAAAAGCCCGGGGAGGGTGACGATCGCCGCAGGACGGTCTGAGATCCGTGCGTAGAGGTTGCTCACGACGCCGACGCACGCGGCGGCGACGGCGATCCCGATCTGGTCGCCGAGCATCAGGGCACCGAGCCTGGCGCTGTAGAGGGCGAGCGTGGTGGCGACGATCATCATCCAAATATCACGGCGTCGGGCACGGAAGAGGACCACAAAGCAGGACGCACCGATGATGGCGCAGAGAGGCATCATCCATCCGGGGAGGGCGGTGGTTTCGACGGGCTGAAAGCTCGGGAGCACGCGCGCCGCGGTCTGGGTGCCGACGGCGACACCGAACCCGATGATGAGCAGGACCATGAGGCTGCCGATGAGTCGGGCGCTGCCCGAGACGATATTGCGTGTCGCGAGTTCGCTCATGGAGACGGTGAGTGTAAATCCCGGGAGGAGGATGATGAGTCCGGCGATCACCGAGAGGGGGGCGTTGTATGGGCCGAGCATCGGGCCTGCGCCGTAGGCGATGATCGCGGCGAGTACGCCGGAGCCGAACTCAATGAGTCTCGCGAACTCGCGGTTCTTCCCGGCGAGCTGGATGAGGACGCCGATGGTCCATCCGATGATGCTCGCGATGGTGATCTCGCGGGGCCCGCCGCCGAGAAAGACGCAGGCGTTGCCGGAAACAACGCCGAAGCAGAGGACCTCGAGCCAGGTCGGGTAGGGTGATGGCTCGCTTAGCACGGCTTTGGTCTCCGCGACGCCGTCGCGGGGGGAGAGCACGCCCGCGGACACCCGCTCGATGAGCTCGTCGAGCGTGACGAGCTTGGCGAGCTGGACATCGCCCGGGATGATGCGTGAGAGGACCGTGGAGCGGTGGTCGCCGTCTTCGAGCGAGAGGAAGACGGATGTCGGCGTTGAGAAGATGCTCGCCTCAAGCCCGAGTCTGTGTGCGCACAGGGTGAGTGCGTCTTCAAGGCGGTGGGCGGATGTGCCGTAGGTTCCCAAGGCTCGCGCGATCACCATGAGGAACTCGACGCGGTCATCGCGGACGCGCGGTTCGGTTTGGGGGCGGGGCTGGGATGTCATCGGATCACATGCTGCCGCCTTCGAAGATCACCCGCTCGACCTTCCGCCTCGGGTTGGGCTCGGGGACGGCGGAGAGCAGCGACTGGGTGTACTTGTGCTGGGGGTCACCGATGATTTGCTCGCGGGAGCCGTCCTCGACGATCTTGCCCTTGTACATGACGGCGATGCGTTCGCAGACATGCTGGATGACGGCCATGTCGTGGGAGATGAAGAGGTAACTCAGCTGGAACTCTTCCTGGAGATCCATGAGCAGGTTGATGACCTGCGCCTGGATCGACACATCGAGCGCGGAAGTGGGCTCGTCACAGACGATGAACTTGGGTTCGAGTGCGAGCGCACGCGCGATGCCGATACGCTGGCGTTGTCCGCCCGAGAACTCGTGGGGGTAGCGGTCCGCGGCGGCGCGGGGCATGCCGCAGCGTTCGAGGAGGGTTTCTACGCGATCGCGGAGTTCTGATTTGTCGGAGACCAAGCCGTGGATGACAAGGGGTTCACCGACGATCGAGAGGATGCGCATGCGGGGGTTGAGCGAGCCGGCGGGGTCCTGGAAGACGATCTGCATGTTCCGGCGGAGCTTCTGGAGTTCGGTTCCGGATGCGCGGAAGACATCGTGCCCATCGAAGATCACGCGTCCTCCGGTCGCGGGGACGAGGCGGAGGAGGGTCCGTCCGACGGTGGTCTTGCCGCAGCCGGATTCCCCGACGAGACCGAGGGTCTCGCCCGGCTTGATATTGAAGGAGACGCCGTCGACGGCTTTAAAGTGGTCCGTCACCCGCTGGAGGAGCCCCGAGCGGATGGGGAAATAGGTCTTGAGGTTATCCACCACGAGCAGGGGCTTCTGGGACTCGGTGGCGGTCTGGGCGGATTCGAGTACGGCGGTATCGGTCATGCATCCATCGTAGCCGAAGCAATCGGGGTCCGAAAGGACGTGGGGGCGAGTTTCGGTGGTGAATTCGGTTGACGCGGGGGATTTGGGGGGTACTGTTGTGCCTGCCGGGCAGGTAGCTCAGTTGGTAGAGCACGGCATTGAAAATGCCGGTGTCGGTGGTTCAAGTCCGCCTCTGCCCATTGATTCGGAACGCAACGAATCGCAATACTCGGAAGGGATCGGCATACACGCCGGTCCCTTTTCTGTTTGCGAGTTTGGTTGTTCTTTCTTGCCGTTCGGTGCGGTCGGGTGTTCCGCCGTGCTTTGCACCACCAGTGCGCCGCATTTTGCGCCGCGCGTTTTGAGTAGTGGTGTGTTGATCGCGAGGTCGAGATCATCGGGGCGCACCATATCGTAATGGTGTTCTGCGACGAGTTTCGTGTGACCCATCCACTCGGCGCGATGGAAGTCTGAGAACTGATTCTGAATCCCCACCGACCGGTTCGCTCGGAGTGCGCTGAATGCCTTGCGGTATTGGTGAGACAAGTTTGCGCACGCGCGAGAGATGATTGTGAAGCAGGAGTTTTTCTTGTTTCCCGGGTACAGGGTGTGTTGATGAGAAAACACATCGCGCAGCTCGGGTTGAGATTGCAATAGCTCTTATGAGCCGAGTGGAGTTGTTGCCGGGGATTTCTGCTTTGGTGGACGAACTTCGGAGAGATAGATATCGCGATGTATATTTTTCTGATTGATGTAAATCCGTTTCATTTAAATGGTTAGTCCAGCGGCGGGCAGCATTCGTTTCTCGTTTGTGGATGTGGTCTATTGCAGACTGGTGGGATATCCGTACTCTGTTTTCACTCATGTGCGGCATGCGTGACGGTGTAGCCGTACGCAAGGGCTGCAAGCGGGTGTTCGGAGGCGGTAAATGCGGATGGCGATCTCCCTGCGGTCTGGTCTTTGCTCTTGGGTTTGGGGGTTTTGGTCGTTGATGTCCACTTTGCTGGTCGTGGGGGCGGTGGCTATACCGGCTTGGGGGCAGGTGAGTGATATCGATGACGCGGTTTCTGAGGCTGTGTCGTATCTTCTTGCACAGCAGGGTGAGGACGGCGTCTGGGGAGCGGGGGATCAGTCGCTCCATACAACGGTCGAGGTGGTGCTGGCGTTGAAGATGGCGGATCGGGCGGGGATTACGCCGGCTTCGGCTTCTGGCGATTTCGGCGTGATCCCGGCGGCGATTGACGAAGCGTACGGTGCGTTTGCGGGGCTTGATCCGGATGATCTAGAGCGGCAGACACTGGTCGCGAGCCTGCGGATTGCAGCGGGGCGGAACATTGGTTCGTTACGAACGACCATTCTGGATCAGCAGCAGGCGGACGGTGGGTGGGGGATCACCATAGAGCACCGCAGCAGCGTTCGGGACACGATCATGGTCGCGGAGGCGTTGCTGGGTGAGGATCCGATCCCCATCGCGGATGACCGGCTGCTTGCGGCGATTGGATTCTTGGACAGTGAACTCCGTTCTGTGAGTGGCTCGCAAGCGAAGTACTGGTTGCACGGCGCGGGCGGTGAGTCCGGTGTGATGACCAGTGCCCGCGGGTTGATCGCTCTTCGCCGATTGGGCGAGACATTGGGGAGTGAGTCGGCGATCTATGACGCGCGACGGGATGTGCTTGCATACTTGCTTAGTGAGGTTGAGCCGGACATGAACTGGTCGGGGGCGACTCCGTGGAGTGATCCGGATGGGGATACCGCGATTTACGCGACGACACTTCGCGCATATGCGGGTGCGCGTCAGCCACGCGAGCTTGAGCGGATGATTAGCGGGTTTCTGGGACGCGTGAGTTTGGATGGTTCATGGGCTGCAAATGGTGTTCCGTCATTTGGATCACCGAGTCCAGATGCAGTATACCCGACAGCGGCGATGATCCGGGCCTTGCTTTCTGTGCCGGAGACGTTGGCAAGTGCAGAGAGTGAGTTGCCGGATATTTGGATCGC
>JAGQOC010000163.1:0-1755 GCA_020427745.1 Phycisphaerales bacterium
TCGACATGGTCATCAACCGCGGCGCGTTCCTGAGCGGGCGCTACGAGGAGGTCGCGGAAGAGATCTCCGCGGTCGTCGACGCGTGCGGCAGCGCACACCTCAAAGTGATCCTCGAAACCGGCGAGCTCGCGACCTACGACCAGGTGCGCAAAGCGAGCGATATCGCGATCGCGTGCATCCGTGAGGGTGATTTCATCAAGACCTCGACGGGCAAGGTCTCGCCCGCCGCGACGATGCCGGTGACGCTCGTGATGCTCGAAGCGATCCGCGATGCGTACACCGACACGGGGAAGAAGATCGGGATGAAACCCGCGGGGGGGATCCGGACTGCCAAGCAGTCGTGGCACTACCTGTGCATGGTCAACGAAACACTCGGCGAAGGATGGCTGCACCCCGATTGGTTCCGCTTCGGCGCCAGCTCACTTCTCAACGATCTGCTCAGGAGCATGCAGAAGCTGAAGACGGGTGAGTACGCTGCGGGGTATGACTTCTCGGATGCGTGATCACGCCGCGCGTTCATCGCCGAAGCGTTGGTCGTAGCGCAGACGCATCTCCGGATCACGGAGCACCTCGTAGGCCTTGGTCAGGGTCTCGAAATGATCGGCGGCGGACTCGGACTTGTTGAGGTCCGGGTGCCAGCGGCGTGCCTCGATGTGGTAGGCCCTGCGGATCTCGTCGTCGGTGGCGTACGGCGTGACGCCGAGCATCTTGTAGAGATCCGGATACTTGATCTCGACCTCGTCGATGGGCTTGCCGGGTTCTCCGAGGTTGCCCTGGACAGCGAGGCGCATGAGCGCCTCGCGGACCTTCGGCGCGAGATCGTTGAACTGGATGCCGACCTGGCATTTGCGGGTCAGCCCCTGCGCGTCGGCGACCCAGCGGACGGTGCCGGTGACCTCGATGGTGTGGTGCTTGTCCTTGAATGTGAAGGACTGGACATCACCGACCTCGGGCTTGTTCGAGGACGAGACGAGCAGACGCATCCCGGTGCCTGTCAGGTCCGCGACGCGTCCGGACGAGCACTTGAGCCTGCGGGTCTCGATCCGCGGCTCGATGCGGGAGATCGGGTTGTCGGATTCCGGCGTGTTGGCGGGGGTGTGCTCGCTCATATCCCTGTTAGCGGACGGATCCGGGGGTGACTTTGGTCAAGTTGTATAAAGATGCGTCCGGCCCCCTCTGGGGCACTAGAATCGGGCATGACCACCGTCTCGCAACCCCAATCCGGGCAGACCCCACCCCGCTCGGCGACCCCCGCCCGGCTCGACCTCCGGGCCGCGACCGGCGGCGGGATCTTCGAATACGCCCCCGCTCCGGAATCCGTCCGACCAGAGATCGCGGATCAATACGGCTTGTTCATCAACGGGTCGTTTGTCGAGCCCGCCGGCGGCAAGCGGTTCGCGACCATCAACCCCGCGACCGAGCAAACGCTCTCGATGATCGCCGAAGCCGCCGAGTCGGATGTGGACGCCGCGGTGCAGGCCGCCCGCAACGCGCTGCCGGCGTGGAGTGCGTTGCCCGGCAGGGAGCGAGGGAAGTACCTCTATCGCATCGCGCGGAGGCTCCAGGAACGCGCCCGCGAGATCGCGGTGCTCGAGACGCTCGACGGCGGTAAGCCCATCAAGGAATCACGCGACATCGACATCCCGCTCGCGGCGGCGCACTTTTTCTACCACGCGGGCTGGGCGGACAAGCTGCACTACGCAACACCGGGGCGCACGCCAAGACCGGTCGGTGTGTGCGGGCAGATCATCCCGT
>JAGQOC010000163.1:1765-5936 GCA_020427745.1 Phycisphaerales bacterium
CGCTGCTGATGGCGGCGTGGAAGATCGCCCCGGCGCTCGCGTGCGGGAACACCGTCGTCCTCAAGCCCGCGGAGACCACCTCGCTGACAGCGTTGCGTCTCGCCGAGATCTGCGCCGAGGTCGGGCTCCCGAAGGGCGTGGTGAACATCGTCACGGGCGCGGGCGCAACGGGCGCCGCGATCGTGAACCATCCCGGGATCGACAAGATCGCATTCACCGGATCGACCCCGGTCGGACGCAAGATCGCCGAGGCGGTCGCGCCGACCAAGAAGAAACTCACGCTCGAGCTCGGCGGCAAGAGCGCGAACATCATCTTCGAGGACGCATCGCTCGACCAGGCGATCGAGGGGATTATCGAGGGGATCTACTTCAACCAGGGGCATGTGTGCTGCGCCGGATCGCGCCTGTTCGTGCAGGAATCCATCCTCGATCGCGTCATCCGCAAGCTCAGCGACCGGATGGCCTCACTTCGTGTCGGCGACCCGATGGACAAGAACACCGATGTCGGCGCGATCAACTCCAAAGAGCAGCTCGCGACCATCAACCGCTACCTCGAGGCGGGCGACACCGAGGGCGCGGTGCGTCACGATGTGTGCAGATCGGATCTGCCCGCCAGCGGGTATTGGTGCAAGCCGTGCTTCTACACGGGCGTGCAGCCGAGCCACACGATCGCCCGCGAGGAGATCTTCGGCCCGGTGCTCGCGGTGATGAGCTTCCGTACGCCGGACGAAGCAATCTCGCGGGCGAACAACTCGCCGTACGGATTGGCCGCGGGCGTGTGGACGGACAAGGGATCGAAGATCTTCGATGTCGCCAAGCACCTCGACGCGGGGATTGTGTGGCTGAACACCTACAACAAGTTTGACCCGACGAGCCCGTTCGGCGGGTTCAAGGAGTCCGGGTTTGGGCGAGAGGGCGGTCGGCACGGGCTGACGGCGTACCTGAACACCGACTGAGGCGTGAAAGGAATGATGATGCCAACGAACACCAACAAGTTCCTGAACCTCGACGCCCCCGACGCGGGTGTCATGCCCGGCGTCCACACATTCGATGTCCGCGACCTCGAAGCGAGCGACAAGCCCTGGGTCCAGCATGTGCTGCGTCAGTACTGGGGTTCCACGGCTCAGGTCACCCGCGGCAAGCTCTACCAAGCGGACGAGCTCCCCGGCGTCGTCGCGATCCGCGACAACTCCCCGGTCGGGCTGCTGACCTACCACATCGAGGGCAAGGGGTGCGAGATCATCACGCACAACTCCATGGCGGGGCACGGCGGGATCGGCTCGTGCCTGCTCAACGCGATCCGCGACAAGGCACGCGAGCTCGGGTGCGATCGGCTCTGGCTTATCACGACCAACGACAACACCCCGGCGATCCGGTTCTACCAACGCCGAAACTTCGACATGATCGCCCTGCACCGCGACGCCGTCACGAACGCGCGATCGCTCAAGCCCGAGATCCCGAACATCGGGTTCGACGGCATCCCGATCCGCCACGAGATCGAGATGGAATACAACCGCTAAACGAGAGCACCACATGACCGAACGGCTCCCCATCACAAAGACCTACAAGCTCGCGATCGACGGCAAGTTCCCGCGCACAGAGTCCGGGCGAACCACCGCCGTCAACGACGCGGGGAACAAGCTTGTCGCGCATGTCTGCCGGGCGAGCAGGAAGGATGTCCGCGACGCGGTCGAAGCCGCGGGCAAGGCGTTCGGCGGGTGGTCGTCTTCCACGGCGTACCTCCGCGGGCAGATCCTGTACCGGCTCGCCGAGATGATGGAGGGCAAGCGGGGCGAGCTCGCCAACGCGATAGGTCACGGCGGCGAGCACGAGGTTAACGCCGCGATCGACCGCGTGGTTCACTTCGCGGGATGGACGGACAAGTTCCCGCAGGTTCTCGGCAACGCGAACCCCGTCGCGGGCCCCTACCACAACTTCACGATCCCGCAGCCGATGGGCGTGGTCGGGGTGATCGCCCCGGATACCCCGAGCCTGCTTGGGCTGGTGTCGCTCGTCGCGCCCGTGATCGCCGCGGGGAACTGCTGCGTGGTGCTGGCATCCGAGACGAACCCGATCCCGTCGATGGTGCTCGCCGAGGCCCTCGCGACGAGCGATCTACCCGGCGGTGTGGTCAACACGCTCACCGGGTTCCGGGGCGAGCTCGTCGAGCACTTCGCGTCGCACCGCGGGATCATCGCGATCCACGCGGCGGGTGTCGATGACGATCAACGCACTTCGCTCCGTCTTGGCGCGGCCGACAACTTCAAGCGCGTCACGATCCGTGAGGGTGTCGATTTTTCGGATGAAGCGGCGTGCGAGGGGATCGGGTGGATCGAGCCGTTCGTCGAGTTCAAGACGATCTGGCACCCCAGCGCCTGCTGAGATTACAGCGCCGATTTGGTCTTCAGCGAATCATCCATCACCAGCTCGGGCTGGGGTATGCGTCCACGCTGGCTCTGCCAATGGATCTCGAGCTCGCCGTCGAAGAGCTTGGCGATCGCGTGGAGCTGGCGCTCGATCGCGTCGCGTGCTTGGGCCTCGTAGCGGTCGTCGTTCTTCTCGAAGAGCTCGCCCGCCTGGTGCTGGGCGGTCTTCATCAGCTCGTTCTGGCGCTCGGCGTTCATGTTGATGACATCCACAAGCCCGAGCACACGACCCTGCTGGATATCGTAGGGCTCGACATCCATGAGACGCAGCGAGCCGACGATCGGCGGGAGCTCGATACGGAACCTGCGATCGCCGAGGTCCGTCACATCAGACTCCGTCAATGATCCGAGCTCCACCGCGTACTGCTTCTCGAACTGGAAAATCATCGCGATCTTCGCCTGACTCAAGAAGATCGGTGGCACCCAGCCCCAGCCCTTGGTCGCGGTCGCGATCTCCTTGGCGTGGACCTCGAGACCGACGAGCTTGCCCACCGCCCGCACGCGCTCGGTGAGCATGCGGAGCGTGACCTTGTCGACATCCGCGCCCTTGCGGCCCCGCTTGAGGGCGGAGAGTACCCAGAACACAACACCCGCACCAATGACGGCGGCAAAGAACAACGCGATCGCAAGCAGAAGAAAATCCACGCTCTATTGTTGGCCGTTGATGCCCGAAGATTTCAGATTCGGGATCAGGACGCGGTTTTCGCGTCCATATCGGGTTCCGGGGCGTCGTTTTTCGGACGCCCGAGCTCATACGCACGGATCAGCAGGTGCCCCCCGGCGCTGAGGAGCACGATCATGACCAGCCCGGTCGCGAGCACGAAGATCACACGCGGCGCGTTGGGCTGCCCGGAGCCGTCGCCGGCGAAGGGGAGCCCGAACTTCATGAATCCGCCCGCGATCACCCCGACCGGCAGCAGACACGCGAGCCCCTTGATGGCGGCACCCCAGCTCTTGTGATTGCGTGCGAACACCGCGACGGAGGCGCAGAATGCGTAAGCGAATACCACAAGCACCCGGAGCATCAGCATCCGATTCACCCACGGGCGGAGAGCCGGGTCGTCCGCGATCTTGGTCCGCGCATCGACATGGATCCCGAACACGAGCGCAAGCAGCACGGCGCCGGCGATGCACGCGAGCGCGAGCCCGAACCCATCACGGAACCGCCCGAGCCCGATGAGCACACCAAAGATCGCGGCCAGCAGCGTCACCAGCTCGAACCCAAACATCGCCCATGCGAAACCCCCGAGCTGACCGATCGACAGGTACAGGGGTGGCAGCGCGCTGATACCCAGGATTACGGACGCGAACAGGACAAGCATCCGGATCATGCCCGGGGGTTGGGGGAGGCTGTATTGGGGCTCGCTGATCGCGGTGGTCATGGGTGTCTGGCTCCGTGCATGCAGAATATCGCTGTATTGTTGCCACCGGTACAGGTCAATCCGCTGGTCGGTTCACCAAACGGCATGATTCCACCACGATCGGCGAAAACTGCGCGTTCACGCGGATCATACACAAGTCTGCGCACAAACCGGACGATCTTCTCCCCGGGAAGATCCCGTCGGTCTCTCCGCCCTCCGCCCCGGTCGAGCCCGGGCGGGCGGGAAGCCGATAAATGCATAGCCCACAACGGGCAATGATCGGCGATTGCGGGCGAGCTCCCCAACGCCACGAAGGAGCGGAATCATGGGTGGCATCACCAGCAGCGGACTCTTCAGCGGGATCGACACAGGCACGCTCATCGA
>JAGQOC010000164.1 GCA_020427745.1 Phycisphaerales bacterium
CGATTGAAATAGGTCCACTCGCCGTCGGCGGTCTCGATCGGCATCCGTCCATACGCCGCCGAGATGGGTGTCACCGCCCCGCCGTCGATCGGCGCTTCGTACATGCTCACATGCCGGTAAATCTCCGGATAGATGGACGCGGAGAAGAGCAACGCATCTCCCTCGGCATTGAATCCGCCGAGTGTCTGCGTCCGATCCGAAACAGTCACCCGATCAAGCGATCGCACCAGCACCGAGTTCCCCGAGCCCTCGATCGAGAGTGTGTACAGGTTCTGCGCTCCGTCGCGATTGGATTCAAAGCCGATCTTTTTGCCGTCGCGTGAGAACGCTGAGCGTGTCTCGATGCCCGGGTGAACAGTCAATCGGCTCGCGGCGCCACCCTTCGCATCCATCGACCAGAGATCCCCATCCGCGGAGAAGACAATCGTCCGCCCGTCCGGCGAAACGCTCGGGTACTGGATCAGCCCGCTCACACCCGCGCAGGCCAAGCCCGCAGACCCGATCAACCCCGCCGCAACGATCATCTTCCTCAAATCCATTGATTGCCTCCTGATGGGTAGCTCGATAAAAAAAGACCCGTCCATGCGGACGGATCTGTACTATACAGGATTTGACCGCGTGCCGATGCACGCATTCCCAGACGGCTCAGTCTTTCTTGACGGTCTGCTGAACCGGTTTCATCGTCTCCGCGTCCCGCTGGGGGAGCTCGGTTGCGTTGCCGCCGAAGAACGCGTCCATCGTCACGATCCGGTTCGGGTCCGCTTCGGAGGCGGCGTTCCCCGCCTTGATCTCCTCCCAAGGACCCACAACGAGGATCACCGCGTCCTCCGGGTGGAGGTACTCGTTGGCAACCCGCTGCACATCCTCCTGGGTCACGCCTCGGACACGGTCCCGGTAGGACTGCCAGTGCCCTTCGGGACGCCCGGTTCGCTCGTCGCTCATAAAGATCCCGAGCATCCCCGCTTTGGACTCGAAGGTGCGTGGGAAGGTCTCGATCGCCGAGTTCTGCATGATCTCGATCTCGTCGGTCGACGCCATCTCCTTCTGGATCGTCTCGAACTCATCGAAGACGAGCTTGGTCGCGAACGCCGTCGTCGGCGTCTTGGTGAAGAAGTAGGACATAAAGATCCCCGGGTACTCCACGCGGTTCTGGAAGACCGAGCCCGCGGTGTACGCGAGACCCTCGCGGGTGCGCACGGAGTTGGTGATCCGGCTCGTAAACCCGGACCCGCCGAGGATGTCGTTCATGATCTCCACCGAGACCGCGTCGGGGTTGTCCCGCTCGATCCCGCGGTGCCCGATCAGCACCTGTACCTGCGGCTGCTCTTTTTCATAGTAATACACGCCCGGCTCGAACACATGGGTCGGCTGCGGCACATCCGGAGCGAGCTCGCCCATGCTCCACCCGGCGACCGTTTTCTCCAAGACCGCGAGCATCTCCTGCTCGTCGAAGTCTCCGGTGACCGAGATCATCAGGTTGCCTGGATGGAAGATCCGATCGTGCAGCGCGCGGATATCGTCGGTCGTGATGGATTCGATCGACTGCTTCGTCGAGACACGACCCTCGAAGTATTCCATACCCCACATCAAGAACCCCATCTCGCGGATCGCGATCTGGAGCCCGTCGTCGTTGCGTGTCTTGAGCCCCTCGAGGATCTGCGACTTGAGAACACCTAGGCGTTTCTCATCGAAGCGGGGAGTCTTCATCATGTCGACAAAGAGCCCATACGCCTCATCAAAGTTGCTGGTCAGGCAGTTGATGCTCGCGGACGAAGTCGTGCCCCCGACGGACGCCGAGACATCCGCCGCGAGGAAATCAAACTCCTCGTCGAGCTCGTTCGGCCCGAACGCGGAGTTGCCGCCCGAACGCATGAGCTGCCCGGTCAAGCCTGCGAGCCCGGCCTTGCCCTCGGGCTCCATGTACTCTCCGCCCTTGAAGCTGAAGCGGATGGTCACCAGCGGAAACTCGTGGCTCGGTGCCATAAAGACTGGGACGCCGCTGCTCAGCTCGTGCCGAAACTCCGAAGCAACCGGGGGCTCAAAGACGAGTTCCTCGTACTCGATCCCCGAGGGATGGGCCGGGATGTCCGACGCCGCGATCGCCTGCGCGCCGGTGAGCAACGCCAAGCCTGTCAGAATGGATGTGGTTGCGTTTCTCACTGGTCGTCTCCTTCCGTGGCGTTCGATTCGCCGGCGCTCTCAAGCTCCTGAATGCGGAGCTCGACCTGCTGCTTCATGTATTCCATCGCCGTCGCGAGCTGCGGCGGGTATTGCCCGTCCATGCTCTTCATCTCCTCGAGTCCGCTCTTGAGTTCCTCGAGCCCCAATGAGCTCATCTGCTCGAGCTGCATCTCAATCTGCGGCATCAGCATCCCCGCCATATCCTCGGGCAGCGAGGCCTTGACATCTTCCAGCGTGAGCAGTGGTTTCACGCCACCCTTGCGGGTGTAGAGCGCGACCGCGCGGTTGTGCTCGTTGAAGTACTTGTTCGCGACGCGCATGATGTCCTCGCTTGTCACCGCTTGCACACGCTTGGGCATCTCGTTGAGGTACTCGTACCCCCCGAACGCCTCGGTGATCGCGAGCTGGAAGAACAGCGAGGAGTTGTCCTCGAGGCCCCGGAATGTATCCGCGGCCTTCTGGTTCTTGATCTTCTGCAGTTCCCGTTCGCCGACAGGCTCGGTTTTCAGTCGCTCAAGCTCGTCGTACCAGGCCGCTTCGAGGTCGACGAGTTCCGCACGCCCCTTTGGCACACCGGAGAACGAGAACGAGCCGGCGAAGTGGTTGGATTGGTTCGAGGCGCGAGCACGGGTCGCGATCTCTTTCTCTTCGACGAGCGACTTATAGAGGCGGCCGGTCCGCCCGTTGAGGAGATCGGCCATCACATCGAAGACCGCCTCGTCCGGGTGCCCGAACGGGACGCTACGGTAACGGACCTCGACCTGATCCTGACAATCACACTCACCAGTGAAGCGGACCTCGCCCAGCAGCGGGACGGTGTGCGTCACCATCGGCGCGGGCGCCGCACGCTTATTCTCGAGACGCCCAAAGTACGATTCGATGACCTGCTCGGCTTCGGCCGGATCGAAATCGCCCACGATTACACCGGTGAGGTTCGCCGGCTGGTAGTAGGTCTCGAAATACTGGTAGATCTCGTCCTCGGTGTACGCCATGAGGTCGCTCATCCATCCGATGACCGGCCATCCGTAGGGCGATGCCACCCAGAACATCGAGTCGAACTGCTCATCGAGCTTGCCCGTCGCCGTCGCCTCAAGACGCTGGCGGCGTTCCTCGATCACCACAAACCGCTCCGCGTCGAGCTCACGCATGCTCGGGTTGTCGAGCCGGTCCGATTCCATCCACGCCCAGAGCTCGAGCTTATTGGACGGGATGTTAATGTAGAATACGGTGAAGTCGTTGCTCGTCCCCGCGTTCATGCCGGAGGCGCCGTTGCTCGTATAGATCGAGTC
Source organism: Phycisphaerales bacterium (assembly GCA_020427745.1). Lineage (GTDB taxonomy): Bacteria > Planctomycetota > Phycisphaerae > Phycisphaerales > UBA1924 > UBA1924. The sequence continues at coordinate 3,471 of JAGQOC010000164.1, forward strand.
GAACTCGTTCTTGATCGTAATCTCGGCCTGCTTGTCCTGGATCGCGGTCATCTCCGCGCGCATCGCGCGCAACTCATCGGTGTCGTTCGCCGGGTCCCAGGGGTTGTCAATCTCGCCCTTCATCATCCGGTCGTACTGCACATCGAGCGTGTACGCCCGCATCTTTTCGCGGATCTCGGTGAGCTGCTCGCGGTACTGCTCGTCGAGCTCTGGGTCCGAGGTCCCGATCGCGTCGGTGCCCTTGAAGAGCAGGTGCTCGAGCAAGTGCGACACGCCGGTGATCCCGGGCCGCTCGTTAACGGAGCCGACCGGGGAGATCCATCCGGCGGTGATGATGTTGGGCTGCTCATCGCGTGGCAGCAGCAGGAACTTCATGCCGTTGTCGAGGGTGTACTCGATCGGTTCAACCTGCTGCCCGAACGCGCTCGTTCCGGTCGCCAGCATCATGCCCGCGACGGCGAGTGATTTCCGCATAACTCGTTCCTCCGAACGAAAGGGTGACAAAGATCCCCGGGGCACTCGCCACGGGGGAACAGATTGTATGGGCCGCCCGCCCCAAAGATGCGATCGTGCACAGATTCCTACGGGTTCCCGAGCTCGGCGATCATGCACCGAACACTCCCGCCCCCGACCCGCTCGATCGTCGGGATCTCAGCAGCGACGATCCGACCGAGCCCTTCCAGCGTGGACCGCTGCGAACCAGACAACGCGTTGAGGCAGGTCTCCGACATCGCAAACACCGCCGACCCGTCACGGGTCCGCAGCTCGAGCATATTGCCACAGAAGGATCCCATCTGAGCGAGCGAGAGCTCGAGCACCGCCCGTCCGCTCGCCCGCAGCTCGCGTTCCACGGCCGCACGCTCGTCTGGATCCGGGATCGCTTCCAGACACACCACCGCGACTTTGGAGCCCATGCTCATCACAACATTCGTGTGGTACACCGCAACCCCGTCGGCATCAACCGCATCGAAGCCCACCACGCGGTACCCGGTTTCGTCCGCCCAAGCGTCGAGGGCCCCCTCTGTCGTTCGCGCGGATAGGCATGCGTACGCCACGCCGTTGATCCGATCCAGAACGAGTGATCCTGTCCCCTCAAGGATCTCGCCATCCATTTCCATCGCCGAGAGGTCCAGGTGGTCCGGCTCGATCCGGAGGTGATCGGCGATCGCGTCGAGCACCTCGTTCCGTCGCTCTTTTCGTCTCGCGGCCGTGCACATCGGGTAGGTGATGAGTACCGGCTCCCCCTCGGTCGGCTGATGAAACGAAACCCAGTTGTTCGGGAATACCGAGTCGGGCAACGCCAGATCGTCCTCGAACACGAGCACATCCACCCCCGCACTCCGGAGAACACCGACCAGTCCATCGAACTCCCGCTGGGCTGTGGTCGCTATCGTCGAGGCTTGGTCGTCCGTGGATCGCATAAACGCATTGCTCGCCGCGGCTTCCTCGTCCCGCCCAAACCCGGTCGGGCGGATCATAAGTACACGCGAGCTCGTCTGGGCCTGTTCCTTGGGATACTCGTTCATTCCACCATGCTATTCGCTCCATCCGGTGGACCCGCGCTGATTCGGCGGGATGATTGCCCATGATCGAGATCACCCTGTGCCCGACCCAACCCCTTACTCCAGAATCCGTTGAGTCCGTCGCCCGGACATCCGCGAAGGTGAGGCTCTCACATGAAGCCGTCCGTCGGATACGCGATTCGCGGGCCCGCCTCGAAGCGGTCCTCGACGACGGGCTCCCCCACTACGGCATCAATACCGGCTTTGGGTCCCTGTCCCGCACCCAGATCGACCGCGGCGACCTCGAAGAACTCCAGCGAAACCTGATCCGCTCCCACGCCGCAGGGGTCGGCGACCCGCTCCCCACCGATGTGGTCCGCGCGATGATGCTGGTCCTCGCGGCTTCGCTTGCACGCGGTTATTCCGGTGTCCGCCTCGAAGTGGTTGAGCAGATCCTCCGTCTGCTCAACCACGGTATCACCCCCATCGTCCCCGAGTCCGGCTCCGTCGGCGCCTCGGGCGACCTTGCGCCGCTCTCTCATGTTGCATGCGTCCTGATCGGTGAGGGCGTCGCTGAGGTCGAGGGCAAACGCGTGCTCGGTGCGGACGCGCTCAAGAACGCGGGGATCGAGCCGATCACGCTCGCTGCCAAGGAGGGGCTCGCGCTCATCAATGGCACCCACCTGATGACCGGGCGGTTTGCGCTCATCGCCCAGGACCTCAAGCGTGTCCTCAATGCGGCGCTCGTTGCAAACGCGATGTCGATCGACGCCGCCCGCGCCTCGCATGGCTACCTCGATCCGCGTGTCTACGAGGCCCGGAACCAGCCCGGGGCCGCGAGGATTGCCGCGGTTCTGCGGGCGTTGCTCGATGGCTCATCGATCGTCGAATCCCACGCCGAGAACGACCCCCGTGTGCAGGACCCATACTCCTTCCGCTGCGCCCCGCTTGTGCTCGGTGCGGCGATTGACGCGATTGACTCCTGCACATCGCGTCTGCACGATGAGCTCAATGCGGTCACGGACAACCCGCTGATTTTCGGTGTCGAGGGCTCCGATATCCCGGATGTGGTTTCCGCCGGCTGCTTCCACGGCATGCCCGTCGC
>JAGQOC010000016.1:0-6814 GCA_020427745.1 Phycisphaerales bacterium
CGGGATCGACACAGGCACGCTCATCGAGCAGTTGCTGTCGCTGCAGGCACGCCCGCAGATCCTCGCGCAGCAGCGGATCGTCCAGCTGCAGACCCAGCAGGCGGCGTACCTTGATGTGAACTCCCGGCTTAACACGCTCAAGTCCGCGTCCTCGATCTTCCGCACCGGAAACATCTTCAAGGGGAAGAACGCGCTGAGCAACAACGAGTCCGCCCTAACCGCGACCGCGGGCATCGGCGCGCAGCCCGGCTCGTACAGCTTCATCGTTGACCGACTTGTCTCGTCGCAGCAGATGCTCTCCCGCGGGTTTGCCGACTCGGACAACTCCGCGATCGGGCTCGATTCCATCACCATCGAGGGATCCGAGGCCCGACTCGACCGCGAAACGGCGCTGGCGGATCTCAACAACGGCAACGGGATCACCCGCGGAAAAATCACAGTCAACGGCACCCAGGTGGATCTCTCCCGCGTGAGCACCGTCAGCGAGGTCCTCGAGGCGATCTCCGCCGTCGACGGCGTCACCGCTACGGTCGCCAACGACCACATCGAGCTCTCCGGCGTGACCTCGATCACCCAAGCGAACGGCGCGGGTGTTCTCGAATCACTCGGGCTCGACGGGACCATCGTCGCCAACGAGCTTGTTGGAACATCCATCCACGCGCTCAACGCGTTCACCGCGTTGACCAGCCTCAACGACGGGCGGGGGGTATCGACCCGCGATACCGTCGGTGTTGGGGTGTACGACTTCGAGATCGTGGTTGAGGGCGCTGGCGCCGGCGGGGCCGACGCCGTGGTCGGTGTCCGGCTCGGAGAGATCATCGAGGAGGTCGGCGGCGAGGTCACCGACGGCGCCGTCTCCTCGCTCGGGGGCGTGATCGACCGGATGAACGAGGCCCTCGATCGCGAGGGGATCACCGGCGTGACCGCATCGATCGATGCCGCGACGGGCGCGATCGCGATCAACGACACGGGCGGGCGGGGGATCGCGGTCCGCGACATCACCGTCGGCTCAACGACCTACACCACCGCGACCGATCTCGGGATCGTCGGGTTCGATGTCGGGGGCTCGCTCACCGGCGAGCGGATCTTCGCGGGGATGAACTCCACGCTGATCTCCAGCCTCAACGGCGGGAGCGGGCTCGGCGGCGCGACGAGCAATCTCGAGCTGCTCACCAGCGACGGCGCGACGGTCTCCATCGATGTCACCGGGCTCAACGATTTCAACGACATCATCAACACCATCAACAACGACACACTCAGCAACAACGGGCGGGTCACCGCGTCGCTCAACGACGCCGGCAACGGCATCAAGATCGTCGACAACACCACGGGCGGATCGACCTTCACTGTGACGACCAGCGACACCGCGACCGCGCTCGGGCTCGACGGCGCGTACGCCGACGGGGTCGCGAACGGCACGAACCTCCAGCTCGCGTATCTCGGTCGGGCGACGCTGCTCAGCGATCTGAACAACGGCGCGGGCATCGGCACGGGCAAGTTCGAGATTGTTGACTCCAACAATGTCCGCACCGAGATCAACATCACCTCGTCGGAAACAACGCTGGGCGACATCATCGACGCGATCAACTCCGACCCCAACCTCGCGATCAACGCACGGATCAACGACACCGGCGACGGGATCATCATCGAGGAGACCGGCACCCCCGGCGCCGCCCCGATCACGATCACCGACACAACCGGGAGCGTCGCTTCCAAGCTCCGTATCGCCGGCACCGCATCGGGCACGGGTGCGGACAACTTCATCGATGGGTCCTACGAGACCACCATCGAGTTCGCCCCCGACGCGACCCTCCAGGAAATCGTCAACGAGGTCAACTCCGCCTCGGCGGGCGTGACACTCTCGATCGTCAACACGGGCACCGGCACCGCGCCCTATCGGCTCAACATCGCGAGCAACGAATCAGGAACCAGCGGGCGGTTCATCGTCGATACCAACGGGTTCGATCTCGGGCTCAGCACCCTCGACGAGGGGAACGATGCGCGGATCTTCTACGGCTCGAGTGACCCGGCGCTTGGTGTGCTGCTCAGCAGCTCGTCCAACCAGTTCGACAACATCATCCAGGGGGTCACGATCGATATCCACTCGACGAGCGATACGCCCGTCGAGCTCTCGATCACGCGCAATACCGCGGACATCGAGTCCAAGATCAACGAGTTCATCACCGCCTTCAACGCCGTGATCGACAACATCGACTTCCAGACCCGCTACGACCCCGAGACCGAGGTCCGCGGGAACCTGCTCGGCGACGGCACGATCAATACCCTCCGCAACGGGCTCTTCTCGACGCTGCGTCGACCCAACGACGGGTTCACCGCGACCTTTGACACGCTCGTCGAGGCGGGCATCACTGTGGGCAAGGGTGGGAAGCTGGAGTTCGACGCGGAGAAGTTCCGCGATGCCTACGCAGAGGATCCTCAGGCGATCGAATCTTTGTTCACTCGCCGCACGCTCGCCGACACCGACGACGATGACCCCAACACCGATGACACCATCGTCCTGTCCGAGCAGGGCGCGATGGTGCAGATGGAGGAGTTTGTCGATCGCTATGTCACCAGCATCGGGGGCATCCTGCAGAACCGGGGTAACGCGCTCCAGTCCCAGATCGATACCCAGCAGGACCGTATCGACCAGCTCCAGCTGCGCCTGGAATCGCAGCGGGCGGTCCTCGAGCGCCAGTTCCTCGCGATGGAGCAGGCGATCGCCGCGTCGCAGTCCCAGAGCAGTTCGCTCGCCCAGATCGCCGCCCTCGGCTGATCGATTTTCCCGTGATCGACACTGAAGTCGCCCCGAGCAAGGACCGATAGCACTCCTACCATGCTGAACGAGCAAGCACCCATCAACGCGTACCTGCAGTCCAAGGTCATGTCCGCATCCCCCGAGGAACTCCGGCTGATGCTCCTCGACGGCTCGATCCGCTTCGCCTACCAGGCCAAAGCCGGGCTGGAGAACAAGGACCACGAGCAGATCTATCTCGGCTTCTCCCAGTGCCGCGATATCGTGCTCGAGCTCCTCAACACCATCAAGCCCGAGCACGCCCCCGAGATCGCCAAGCGGGTGTCGGATCTGTACAACTTCATGTACGGCGAGCTCGTCCGCTGCAACAGCGACCGCGACCTCGCCGGGCTCGAGAAGATCATCAAGCTGCTCGAGTACGAGCGTGAGACCTGGGCGATGCTCATGGAGCAGCAGAGCAAGGAAAAGAGCTCGCCGACGGCGCAGCCCAATCCTTACGCCGCCGCACCAATGAGCCCGCAGCCGCTCAGCATCCAGGCCTGACCCTTACACAAGCACGCGTGCGTGTCCGCTGAGCCCCGCGGCGAGATGGTCCATCACGAAACGCATCTGCACATTCGTATCCAGCTCACGCCTCGCCCGCTCGACCGAGTCGATCGCGCGGAGTGACTGCTCCATGCGTTTCGGATCGCTCAGCCCCGATCGGTAACGCTCGGCGACCACGGCGAACATGAGGTTCGCCCCCGAGCGGTTCGCCGCGTCCTTCGAGCGGTTCTCCTTGATCTTCTCGCCTTCCTTGACCCACGACTGCGCCCAGCCATCGACGAGCTCGGTCATCAACGCGCCGAGACCCACCGCGTGCTGCCCGCGATCGCATTGTGCGCACAGCGGATCGATCGCCGCGTGCCAGCGGGCAAACCCTCCCTCGAACGCGCGGAGATACCGCCCCGGAGAGCCGTTCGCATAACGAAGCAGCCACTGGTGATCCTCGGGCGTTGCCTTGATACCCGAAGTTTTTAGCCACCCACGCATCGCTTCGTCGTTGATCGGGTGGAATCCAACACGCTGGCACCGTGAGCGGATCGTCGGCAGCAGCCGGTCCTCGCTGGAGGTTACGAGGATGATCGCCGTGCCGGGCGCAGGCTCCTCGAGTGTTTTGAGCAGCGCGTTCTGCACCGGCGCGTTGGTCGGCGAGCGGTCGAGCAACTCCGCCTCGTCAACGATGAACACCTTGCCGATCATCGAGCCGTTCTTCAGCGAGGGCGCGAGCCCCGCGGGCGCAATCAGATGCTCCTCGACGATCGCCTTGGGGATGGTCGCGAGCTTCTTGTCGCGCACGCCTTTATCGTCGTGGTATCGTGCGAGCTCTTTGCGGACGACATGCAGGTCCGGGTGTGTCCCGGCGCGGAGCAGCTGCTGGACATGCGAATCCGGGTCCGGCGCGATCTCACCGCCCAATCCCGGTGCGCTGGTCGGATCGAGCAGCACCGCCGCCCACGCGAGGGCCGCCGTGAACTTCCCGACCCCCTCGGGCCCGTGAAAGATCCATGCGTGATGGATCCGCCCGCTCTGCATCGACCGCTGAAGCACCCCGATGGCATGGTCCTGCCCCACGATCCGCTCCATCGGAACCGGGACATCCACGGGCGCGGCGACCGCCTCGGGCTTGAGCGTCCGCTTGGTGGGTGTTTTTTTACTGGTTCGTTTGGCCATGCCCCCAAAGGGTAGCCGGGCGGATTACGCCGTGCGCCGGCGTCGGCTCACACCAACCAGCCCGACCGCGAACGCTGACCACACACCCGGCGCGGGGATGATCGACTGGATCCAGTCGTTGTGGAACCCAACGGAGGTGGAACCGCTGAGGTCGCCGTACACACCGTAGTCATCGCCGAAGACGGCGATAAATGTGTTGACCCCGATGAGTTCCCACCCGTTGGCGGTCTGCGCCATAATCGCGCCGCCCGAGTCGCCGAACATGAGCATCGCTTCGAGATCCGTCGCTTCTCCTCCAGCGGGGTCATCGAAATCAAAGCCAAGGTATTCCTCTCCAAAGAAACCCGAGGGCTCCAGGATATTGGTCCCGGCGCGGCGTTGGAGGTCGTACCCGCCGTTCCACCCGTTGATCCCATCGCCCGTACCGCCGAACCCGATGAGCGAGACCTCTTGCCCATAGGGGGTGTTGCCCGACCAGAGCGCCGCGGGATCGATGTTGTTGATCGGCTCGGAAAGGTGGATGAGCGCCATGTCGCCGTTGGTCGCCCCATTGTCATCAAACCAGTCCGGGTGGTAGTAGACCTGGTCCGCCTGCACACGCTGGGTTCCCGTGCCCGTATCAAAGAACCAGTCGTTGTCGGCCGCGTTCTCCGCGACATGCGCCGCCGTCAGCACCCACCGCTCACCGACGAGGGTCCCCGACCCCGAGAAGTACAGCGAATCGCCCGACTGGAAGATCATCCGCCCAACGGGTGAGAACTGGTCCTGCTGGGCATAATCGAGATACGCCTGATCGCTGATGTCATGGCGGATCACGATCGCTTGGGCGCTCGCCGCCAGACCAACAACCGGGATGAGTACAGCACACACGCGGGGGATCGTCATCATCTTCTCCTGCTGGATTCAATCGAAAGGAACCCTTCAGGAGTACACCCAAACTGGGGCGTCCGCCAGCGAATCACGAGATTTTCGGACGCGATCAGCGCCGCCGGCGTGCGGAGAGCCCGATCCCGAACCCCAGCACCAGCACCGAGGACGGCGAGGGGATCACCGAATAAATCCAGTCGCTGTAGGCACTCACGCGGGTGTACGAGGACATATCGCCGTAGTCCGCATCGGGAGAACCGTCCGCGGATGCAATGAACGAGGTGACCCCCGCCAACGCCCAGCCGCCGTTGCTCTCGATGAAGAGTGCGCCGCCCGAATCGCCCGGGGCGACCTGGATCTCCAGATCCGTCGGCAGCGCCGACCCGAACAGGCTATCGCCCGGATTGTCGGGGTTGTCGAAGTCGGCGACGAGGATGTCGGCGTTCCAGCCGCGATCGGAGCCGAAGATATCGATGCTGTTCGTCCCGCCTCGTTTGATGCCCAGTGTGTTGGGCAGGTCCCCGGTCAGCCCGGTCCCCGTCGCACCATAACCGATGGACGAGCCGATCGCGCCGAGTTCGTTGCTGCCCGTGTAGAGCTGCGCATGAGGGACATTGGAGATCGGGTTGACCAGACGGACAAGCGCCAAGTCACCGCCGCCGGTGAAGTTGCCTTGCTGCCAGTTCGGGTTGATGACGATCTCACCGATGCTCGAGAAAGAGGTCCCTGTGGCGAACAATGCGCTGCTGATCGGGGCCCCGTCGAAGCAGTGGGCCGCGGTCAGGATCCACTCATCGTTGATGATTGTGGCGCTGCAGTTGCGTGTGCCGATGGCGGTGGTCATGATGAGCCGCCCGACCGCATCGAACTGCGATTGGTTGCCGTAGTCCTTGTAGAGCTGGTCGGCGACATCGTGACGGATCACGCCCGCGTGCGCACCGGCTCCGCAAACACACAACAGAACACCAGCGGTGCGGGGATGGATCATCGGGTCTCTCCTTGCTTCTTGCTGATTCAGAAGACCCCAAAAACCGCCCCCCCGCCACGAAACCCACAGAATTTCTGGCGTTTCCGGACCATCCCCCCCAGCGCATCCGTACGCCCCCGCGCGTACCATCTATCCGCCAATCGATTCCCCAGATCCCCACTTGGATTGCCCAGATGCCCCAGACCGCCCCGATCGCTTCCTGCCCCACCGCCGCCGAGGTCCGCAGCGCCTTCCTGTGCTTCTTCGAGGCCCGCGCGCACAATATCGTCCCCTCGTCGACGACCTGCCCGACCAACGACCCGTCGCTGCGCGACACCTTCGCCAACGCGGGGATGAACCAGTTCAAGCCGATCTTCCAGGGCACGCTCGACCCCACCAGCCCGCTCAACGGGCTCAGCCGCGCCGCGGACACCCAGAAGTGCATCCGCGCCGGGGGCAAGCACAACGACCTCGACGATGTCGGTCGCGACACCTACCACCACACCTTCTTC
>JAGQOC010000016.1:6819-13610 GCA_020427745.1 Phycisphaerales bacterium
GGCAACTGGTCCTTCGGCGACTACTTCAAGGCCGAAGCGATCGCGTGGGCGTGGGAGCTCATGACCGGCGCCAAGGACCGCGGGTGCTTCGGGCTCGACCCGAGCCGTCTGTACGCGACCTACTTCGGCGGCGACGAATCCGCGGGGCTCGCGCCGGATCTCGAAGCCAAAGAAATCTGGGAGAACTTCCTCCCCCCCGAGCGTGTCATGCCCTTCAGGATGAAGGACAACTTCTGGGAGATGGGCGACACCGGGCCCTGCGGCCCGTGCTCGGAGATCCACTACGACCGCATCGGCGGACGCGACGCGCGTGCGATGGTCAACGCCGATGATCCGAATGTCATCGAGCTCTGGAACCTCGTCTTTATCCAGTTCGACCGGCTCGAGGGCGGCAAGCTCACCAAGCTCCCCGCGAACCATGTCGACACAGGCATGGGGCTCGAACGCATCGTGTCCGTGCTGCAGGACAAGACATCCAACTACGACACGGATGTGTTCACGCCGATCTTCGACAAGCTCAAGGAGCTCACCGGCGCACGCGCCTACACCGGCAAGCTCGGCACCGACGACACCGACGGCGTCGACGAGGCCTACCGCGTCATCGGCGACCACATCCGCACGCTCATGTTCGCGATCACCGACGGCGGGATGCCCTCGAACGAGGGCCGCGGGTATGTGCTCCGGCGCATCCTGCGCCGCGCGGTTCGGTACGGGCGCCAGAAGCTCGGCGCACCCGAGGGATTCCTCGCGGACCTCGCGCCGACGGTCGTTTCCGAGATGGGCGATGCGTTCCCAGAGCTCCGAGACAACCCGGACCGCATCATCGGGATCATCCGCGACGAGGAGATCAGCTTCGGCAAGACACTCGATCGCGGGATCAAGCAGTTCGAATCAATCGCGGAAGGCTCGTCGAGCATTTCCGGCGATGATGCGTTCATGCTCTACGACACCTACGGCTTCCCCGTCGACCTCACGCAGATCATGGCCGAGGAACGCGGGCTGAAGGTCGATCTCGACGGGTTCGAGAAAGCGATGGAAGAGGCACGCGAGCGTTCGCGCTCCGGCGGACGCAAGGACGACGGCGGAACCAAGATCGAGCTCCGCGCCGAGCAGGTCGCCAAGCTCCAGCACCTGAACATCAAGCCCACCGATGACGCCGCAAAGTTCGCCGGCAAGGACCTCCGCGCGACGGTGAAGGCGATCTGGAACGGGCACAACTTCGACGACCACGCCGACAACACCATCGCCGGGATGAAGCCCGTCGGGATCGTGCTCGACAAAACCAACTTCTATTCCGAGATGGGCGGGCAGGTCGCCGACACCGGGGAGATCCAGGTCACCGGGTCCAACCCGGGGATCTTCAAGGTCGAGGATGTCCAGTCCTTCGGCGGCTACGCCCTGCACATCGGGCGTGTCCCCAAGGGCAAGCTCAAGGTCGGCGACGATGTCATGCTGCATGTCCAGCCCAAACGCCGACTGCTCGTCGAGTCCAACCACACCACAACGCACATCCTCAACTTCGCCCTCCGCGAGGTCCTCGGCTCCGACTGCGACCAGCGCGGCTCACGCGTCGACGACGAGAAGCTCCGCTTCGACTTCACCTTCAACGGCTCGATCACCCCCGAGCAGCTCGAGAAAGTCGAGCAGATCGTCCGGCACCAGATCGACCAGGACCTCACTGTCTTCGCCGAGCTCGCGCCGCTGGAGCAGGCCAAGCAGATCAGCGGCTTGCGTGCGGTGTTCGGCGAAACCTACCCGGACCCCGTCCGTGTGGTCTCGATCGGTGTCGATGTCGCGGACCTGATCGCGAACCCATCGAACGACGCGTGGAAGAGCGTCTCCGTCGAGTTCTGCGGCGGCACGCACCTCGGCACCACCAAGCAGGCCGAGTCCTTTGCGTTGATCAACGAGGAGGGGATCGCCAAGGGCATCCGCAGGATCACCGCGCTGACCGGGGCGTCCGCCGCGGAGGCGCACGCGAACGCCGAGGCTCTCGAAAAGGAAGCGATCAACCTCACGCATGTCCCGCCGGCGGAGCTTGAGGCGGAGTACCAGAAGGTGGCGGCGAAGGTCGACGGGGTTGTCCTGCCTGCTGTCCGCAAGCACGGCATCCGCGTCTACCTCGGGAAGGTGCAGGACCACATCAAGGCCGCCAAGAAGGAAGCCGCCAACGCCAAGGCGGGCGAGGCGCAGAAGCTCGCTGCAGGGATCGCCCAGTCCGCGGCGAGCTCCTCGGAGGACATCGTCATCGCCACCCTCGAGCTCGGATCGGACCGGACGGCGATGACCGCCGCGATGGCGACCATCCAGAACGCGTGCCCGACCAAGGCGGTGATCCTCTTCAGCCCGGACACCGACTCCGGGCGTGTGGGGCTGCTCGCCCAGGTCCCGCCCGGGCTGGTCGCCAAGGGGCTCAAGGCCGGGGACTGGATCCGCGAGACCGCGGGTGTCATGGGCGGCAAGGGCGGCGGCAAGCCCGACTCCGCCCAGGGATCAGGCTCGGACATCAGCAAACTCCGCGACGCGACCGCCCACGCCCGGACCTTCGCGTTCTCCAAGATCCATTGAGGACTTCAATTCCTGCCAGACCGGAGCCGAGTATGTCCGATGAATCCGCCCGCGAAACCAGAGAAAACCGGGCCCGCCAAGCCAAGGCATGGTCGATCGCGCTCGACCCGGTCTACGGGCTCATCGGGATGGGCTTGATCGGCTACCTGATCGACTACTTCGCCAAAACCGGGTACCGCTGGACGATCATCCTCGCGCTTGTCGGGCTCGTGGTCGGGTTCTATCGGTTCATCCGCGAGGCGATGGACCTCAACCGCGAGCAGACCCGATCCTCGGATCGCACGGACGGCGACCCCAGCACCTGAGCGGCAGCTCCCACGCCCCCGAAACCCAAAGAAACCATCGAAAACTCCCCTTTTGAGAGTCGCCGATCGGGACATGGGGACCTATGGTTCTCGCCCCGCCTGACGCACAACGCGCCGGATGGGTATCGTCCCGGATTCCTGGCTCGGATCTCCCCAAGTTTGCACGTATGAACACCCAAAGCACCGCCAACGAGGTCAGACTCCCGATCGCGAAACTCGCGTCGGCGGCGTTGCTCGTGTGCGTACTCGGCGCGTTCGCCGGTGGCTCGATCGCCACCACCCAGGGCGGCACGATGCGTGACGGGATGCTCACGCTGGTCGCGACGATCCCCAGCGTCGCGCTCGGGCTGATGGTCCTCGGGTTCCTGCCCGCCCGGATCCCCGGGATGTGGGGCGTTGTGGTCCTGGGCGTCTCGATGGCACGTTCGCTCATGGCGCTCGCGATCGGGGTCGCGGTGTTCCTCACGATGGACCCGTCCAAGTTCGTCTTTTTCCTGTCGCTGCTCGCGGTGCTTCTGATCGTGCTGGTCATTGAGGTCGCGTCGGTGATGTTCCTTGTCCACGAGCACACACCCGCGCAGACGGGTGTCGCCGCGGAGGGCGTCTAAGTATGTCGAGTCTCACGCTTGCAGCCGACCCGGTGGCGCATGTCATCAACCACCCGACGATCGTTACGGACTCGGGCTGGGTGATCTGGTCGTCAGCGCAGACCAACATGGTCCTCGCCGGTCTGATCCTCGTCTTTGTCGGGTTCATCGTCGCCAAGGCGGTCTCGACGGGCAAGGAGTCCGACGGGCACGCACGCTATGTCACCAAGGGACGCTTCTCGCACATGGTCGAGGTGATCTGCGGCTACCTCCGCGAGAACACCGTCCGCCCGCTGCTGCACGAGCGGACGAACAAGATGATGCCGTTCCTCTGGACGGTCTTCTTCTTCATCCTCGTCAATAACCTGCTCGGGCTGATCCCGCTGCTGGACATGCACAACCTGGTGATGGGCAAGCTCGATCCGCAGATGGTCGCCGAGCACAGGGCCTACATCGGTGGCACCGCGACGCAGAGCATCTATGTCACCGCCGGGCTCTCGCTGATCGCGGGGCTGATGATCAACTTCTCGGGGATCAAGGAACTCGGGCTGGGCGGCTACCTCAAGCACCTCACCGCCGAGGCGCCGATCTTCGTCTGGCCCATCATCATCCCGATCGAGATCATGGGTACCTTTATCAAGCCCATCGCGCTGGCGATTCGTTTGTTCGCGAACATGACGGCGGGTCACATCCTCGTCGCCGTGCTGCTCGGCTTTGCCGCCGATGGGTTCGTCAAGGCGGATGTCATCGGCATCCCGGTCGGGGTCGTCTCGGCGGTCGCTGTTGTCGCGATCTACTTCCTCGAACTGTTCGTCGCCTTCCTGCAGGCGTTCGTCTTTATGTTCCTCACGACCGTGTTCATCTCGCTGCTGGCGCACCACGGTGACCACGATCACGACCACGCGCACGAGGGGCACGCCGCCCACGCGTGATTTCAAATGTTGTTGGGCCTGGGGCTCCTGCGGGGAGACGCCCAAGGCCATTGCGGTCCGAGTCGGACCGACGATGGAGTCCTCCCCGCACACAATGGTTTCGACCGGAACAACCCGGTCTTCACAAAGGGAATCTGAAATGAAGCAGATCATCAAGAACATGGCCCTCGCAACCGGCGCTCTGGCACTGCTCGGCCCGGCATCCGCACTCGCTCAGGACGGCGCCGCCGTTGAGAACATCGGCAAGGGCCTCGCCGCCATCGGCGCGGGCATCGCGGTCCTCGGCGGCGGGCTCGGCATCGGTCTCGTCGGCAAGGGTGCGCTCGAGTCCATCGCGCGTCAGCCCGAGGCGTCCGGCACGATCGGCACCAACATGATCCTCGCCGCCGCGCTCATCGAGGGTGCGACCCTCTTCGCGGTCGTCGTCGGTCTGCTCGTCGGTCTCGGCTAATCAAGCAACCCACCAGTCCGGGGCTGAAACACGCCCCGCTCTGGCTTCCTTTCACACGGAGATACCCACATGAAGCGTCTCGCTTTCCTGTTGATCCTGCTCGCCCTCGCCGGTCTGAGCGTCCAGTCCTTCGCCTCCGACCCGGTGCACGAAGCCGAGGCCGAGCTCCACAACATCGCCGAAGAAGCGACCGGGCACGATGCGCACGGTGCCGACCACGGCGGTGAGCACAAGGCCTCCGTCATCGAGAGCCCCAAAGCGGGCATCGCGCCGATGATCACCGCGATCCTGGTCTTCATGATCGTCGCGGGCATCCTCGCCGTGGGTGTCTGGCCCAAGATCGTCAAGGGGCTCGACGAGCGGAACGAGAAGATCCAGGGCGAGATCGCCGCAGCCGAGGCCGCCCGCAAGCAGGCCAAGGACGCGCTCAACGAGTACGAGAAGAACCTCGCCGAAGCCCGCGCCGAAGCCCAGCAGATGCTCGCGGATACCAAAGCCCAGCAGTCCGAGCTCGCCGCCCAGCTCAAGGCCCAGGCCGACACCGAGCTCTCCGCGATGCGCGAGAAGGCCAAGGCCGACATCGACGCCGCGAAGAAGCAGGCGCTCAACGAGCTCTACAGCGAGTCCGTCAATCTCGCGACCGTCATGGCCGGCAAGATCCTCCAGCGTGAGGTCACCGCCAACGACCAGCAGCGGCTGATGGAAGAATCGCTCCACGAGATGAAGACCGCCAAGAGCTGAACCGGTTCGCGCTTCTCTGAGCCCCACCCTTACCAAGGATCACCATGCCGCTGATCGACGCACACCCCGACGCGCTCGCCAAGGTCTACGCCAAGAGCCTCTTCGAGCTCGCCCACAACGAGGGCGGGCAGTCGAGCACGGAATCCGTGCTCGCGGAACTCGATGACATCCTCGAGATCGCCCGCAACGATGCGCAGTTCTCCGAGCTGCTCGCGTCCCGCTTGATTGACACGGACAAACGCGATGCGTCGCTGATGCGGATCTTCTCCGGGAAGGTCTCCCCGCTGACACTCAACTTCCTCCGCCAGCTCAACCGCAAGGGTCGTTTGGGGAACCTGCCCGCGATCGCCAGCGCTCTGGACACGATGGTCCAGGAGCAGTTCGGACGCATCGAGGTCGATGTCTTCACCGCGACCCCGATCGGCGCCAGCGAGCTCGGGTCCGTCAAGAACCGGATCTCCGACGCGCTCGGCAAGGATGTCATCCTCCACCCCTACACCGACTCCTCGATGCTCGGCGGGATCAAGCTCCGCTTGGGCGACCAGCTCATCGACGCCTCCGTCCAGGCCGAGCTCCGCAAAATGCGCGACCAGCTCATCAACCACGGCGCCGCCCAGGTCCGCGGACGCTCGGGCGAGATGCTCGGCTGAGCCCAGAAAAACACCCCGAAACCCTCGAAGGGATTCACACCCGTGGATCCCTTTTTTCATGCCCAGTGACTACAGTTGCAGACCAAATCGAGGAGCCGAACTATGCCGAAGAAATCTGTTGCTGATGTCGATGTTTCCGGAAAACGAGTCCTGATCCGCGTGGATTTCAATGTCCCGCTCGAAGGCTCAAAGATCACCGACGACCGACGCATCCGCTCCGCGCTCCCGACCATCAAATCCGTCCTCAAACGCGGAGGCCGGGCGATCCTCATCTCCCACCTCGGGCGCCCCGAAGGCAAGGGCTACGAAGCCGCCTACTCCCTCAAGCCCGCCGCCAAGCGTCTCGCAGAGCTCTTGGGCAAGCCCGTGCCCGTGCCCGCGGACACCGTCAAGGATCCCGCGGTGGCTGAAGCGATCGACGCGATGAAGGACGGCGAGGTCATGCTCCTCGAGAATCTCCGCTTCCACGGCTGCGAGAAACGCGGCGAGAAAGACTTCGGAGAACTCCTCGCGTCCTACGCCGATGTCTACATCAACGACGCGTTCGGCACCTGCCA
>JAGQOC010000165.1 GCA_020427745.1 Phycisphaerales bacterium
CATGGGGGACTTTGTTGGTGCGTGCCATGTCCGCTTCGAGCGGGCCAAGGAGATGCTCGAAGAAGATCCCGGACTCGCGAAGGCGGCGTGGGACTGGGGGTTCGGGGATTGGGAGACCGCGATCGGTGCCGCGTCGCACACCGGTCGGAAAGACATAATCGAGCTCCTCCTCACGCATGGCGCTCGCCCCGATGTATTCACTCTGGCGACTATGGATCAGGTCGATGCGGTGCGGGCATTCGTAGAAAATATTCGTGATGCACGGGAAACCGAAGGGCCGCACAGCATCTCACTCTTCCGTCACGCCGAGGCGGGAAAAGCAGCCCGCGTACTCGAGTACCTCGAATCAACCGGAGTGGATACGGGACACGACTGGTTCACCACAAGCCCGGAACTCGTCCGCCCGCTTATCGGCGCATACGCCTGGTCCCCATCGCCCGCGGACCGATTCACTGTCGGCTGGTTCGAGCGGCTCTCCTGTCTGACACTCGCAACCGGGGGTTCGCCCGCTCGGAATCTCCGCCCGAACAGCCGGGATATCGCAAAGGAGTTCCGGTTCCAACCCGCGGGCTCCCGGGGTGCGACCGTCGTTTTTCAGGGCGGAACACAGCAGAACGAACAGCTCCGAGTCGAGTACGCCGGCAAGGTCTACAAAGCTCAACGGTGTGCGGACGACTAACCCTTCCCGTTCCGCAACGCCTGCGCCTCTGCGATGACAGAGATCGCCTCGTCCGGATCGTCCGTCACCGTTACTAGGTTCATGTCCTCGGCGTTGATCGTCTTGCGACCGATCAACGACTTCTGGATGAACTCGTTCATCGGCTCCCAGAACTCGCGACCCATGATCACGATCGGGAAGCGTTCGATCTTCGCCGTCTGGATGAGCACGGCGGTCTCGAAGAGCTCATCGAGCGTCCCGAACCCGCCGGGCATGACAACGAACGCGTCGGAATATTTGACGAGCATCACCTTGCGCACAAAGAAATACTTGAAGTCCACAAAGCGATCAAGATAGGGGTTCGGGTGCTGCTCCATCGGGAGCTCGATGTTGCACCCGATGCTCAGCCCGCCGGCGTCCCGGGCGCCGCGGTTGGCGGCCTCCATGATCCCCGGACCACCACCCGTCATCACACCGAAGTCCGCCTGTGCGAGTTTCCGCCCGACCTCGCGGGCGAGGATGTAGTACTCGTGGTCCTCCTCGAATCGTGCGGAGCCGAAGACCGTGACGCACGGCCCGATGAAGTGCAGGCTGCGGAAGCCACGGATGAACTCCGCGAAGATCTTCATCGTTGTCCAGAGTTCCTGACGCCGGAGGCGTGGTCCCTTGAGCAGATGATGCTCGCCGCCCTTCGGGGGGGTCTTGCCCCACTGCGGGCCGGAGGCGGGAGAAGGCTTGGATGTGTCGTGCTCGCTCATGGATCACTAGTCTAGCCGATCCCCCGGCTAGGTGTGATACACTCAATCATGCACGAAACCGGACACGAGATCACCCCTTGGACGATCACGAACGATCGCGGGCTGGAGATCTTCGGGAACACCCACACCCCCGAGTCCCCCACCGCCTGCGCGATGATCCTGCACGGCTTCAAGGGGTACAAGGACTACGGCTTCATCCCGGTGCTCGCCTCGATGCTCGCCGACGCCGGTGTGCTCGTCCACCGCTTCAACTTTTCCTGCTCGGGGATGACCAACGAGCTCTCAACCTTCGCCCGCCCGGATCTCTTCGCGATGGACACCTGGACACGCCAGGTCGATGATGTCCGATGCGTCGTCCGTGCAATCCGCTCCGGTGAGCTCGCGGGCACCGGACTCCCGCTCACGCTGATCGGGCACTCAAGAGGCGGGGCGACGGCAATCCTCGCGGGCGGTCGCCATGCGGAAGAACTCAAGCTCGCGGGCATCGCGACCATCAACGCCGTGGATCGTTGCTGCACGCTCAGCGAAGAAGCACAGCAGGAACTGCTGGGCTTCGGGCATATGTTCACGCAGAGCGCCCGCACAAAGCAGCAACTGCGGATCAACAGCACCTGGCTCCGCGAGCAGCTCGACGATCCGGATGCGCACGATGTGTGCGCCCTCGCCGCCCGGACCGGGGTGGCGATGCTGGTCATGCACGGCGACAAAGACAAGGCCGTGGACCTGGGCTGTGGACACAATATTGCAAAGAGTTCCGGGACGCCGCTGCATGTGATCGAGGGCGCGGATCATGTGCTGAACACGCCAAACCCCGCGGACTTTGCTCTGGAGCCCTCGCCGCAGCTTATGTTTGTTCTTACCAACATCCGAGAACTTCTCCTGCAAAGTCCAAAATAAGCCGATGTTGACATCGATGATCGGATACGGGACAATTCACCAGATGCGATGGACCGGCTCCATAATCCTTTCCGCGGCGTGCGCCACGGCGTCCGCAAACGGGCTCGTCGAGTTTACAAGCTCGCCGGATCTGGGTTCGCCGAGACTATTGGTCGAGTTCACCACACCCGAGCCGCTGGGAGAGATCGCGCTCAACGCCGCGTTGTACTCCGAAGAAGTGACGCGGCTCCGTATGCAGGGTGCGGACTTGACACTGATCCAACGCTCAGCGTTTGACCTCCCGGCGTTCGATGCCGTGGGCGTGCTCCGCAGCGACTGGGAGAAATCGCCGCTTGTTTCGTTGAACCCGATCTCCGACGGGCTCACCATCGGCTCGGATATCCGCTTCGATGTCGGACGCTCCACGGCCCTCCGCGACGGCGGGATCGCGGGATCGCACGGCACACTCGCCAACGACACCAACGAGGACAAGCTCCCGAGCTTCGCCCAGGGCGAGGGCGAGTACGATCTCTACAACCTTGCGCTGAGCTGGGACGCGATCACCACCGATGAACTCCGTGTGCATTTCACCTCGGGGCTCAAAGCGATCGATGTGAACATCAACAAACGATTCAGCGCCAACGGATCAAGCGGGATGCACGACGAGCAACGCGTCGCCGCCCTCCCGGTCGTCGGCACAGGGGTCGAATGGTACATCAACGAGCACCTCTCGATCTCCGGCAGCGCCCAGACGCACCCGATCGAGGGATCCGCTTCCATTGTCGATGTCAGCGCGATGACGGCGTACTCCGTCTCGGATTCGGTCCGCTTCAGCGTCGGCTACTCCCTAGTCCGCTCGTCGTTCGAGGTCGGATCGATCGCGACCGAGCTTACCCAAGAGGGGCTCTTCGCGCGGTTGCAGATCAGCTTCTGACCACACACGAACCCGGTTCAGCCCCGCGTCATGAGTTCCGCGATGATCTCGAGCCCCGCCTTGAGTTTCACGGGGTCGGTCGCGAAGCTCACACGGAAGTGCGTGTCGCGATCGGAGAAGGCTCCGCCCGGGATGACCAGGACCTTGCGCTCGATGAGCTTCTCTGCGAACTGTGTGCCGGTCATCCCGAGATGCCCGGGCACCTCGATGAACGCGTAGAACGCGCCGCTCGGCGAGGCGATCGTGGTGAGCCCGGAGAGTCTCTGGAGGATCATGTCGCGCCGTTGTTCATAGTCAGCGACCATCGGACGCATGTCCGCGTCGAAGCACGCCGACGCGCCGGCCTGCAGCGGAGACGGTGCGCACACGAAGGTGTACTGCTGGAGCTTGGCCATCTCGTCGATCACCGCACGCGGCCCGGAGGCGTAGCCGAGACGCCAGCCCGTGCAGCCGTAGGTCTTCCCGAACCCGCGGATCAGCAGCACGGAGTCGCTCGCCGATGCGCCACGCGCGGGCGTCGGGAACCGCTTGATCGACGGATCGTTTACGCACGAATCAGTGAGCCCGTCGGAGAACACGAACTCGTCGTAGATCTCGTCGGAGATCAGCAGGACCCCCCGCGAGGCGCACAGCTCACGCAACTCCACGCATTCATCCGCGGTCAGTGTCACGCCCGCCGGGTTGGAGGGCGTGTTGAGCAGCACGAACTTGGTCTTCTCGTTGAGCAGCGGCTCGACCCGCTCGGCGGTCAGACGGAAATCGGGGTAGGTGTCGACCTTCACCGCCTTGGCCCCGCACATCGTTGCGAGATGCGGATAGGACACAAAGTACGGGTCGCCGATGATGCACTCATCGCCCGGGTTGAGCAACGCCATGTACGCGAGATGCAGTGCGCCAGAGGTCCCGGTTGTGACAAAGGTCGCCGCGGCTGAATCGCTGGGCGTCCCGACCGCCGGCGCGTCCCAGTCCAGATCCGCTTTGAGCCACGAGCAGATCCGCTTGAGCAGCGCGGGGTGCCCCTGCGTCGGGGAGTAGCCGTTAACCCCGGACTCAATCGCATCGGACGCCGCATCGCGGACGATCTTGGGAACCGGGAAGTCGGGCTGCCCGATGGACAGGTTGATCGGGTCGTCGAGGGTCGCGGCGAGCGCAAAGATGCGACGGATCCCGGACGCATCGATCGCGCGGGACCGATCAGCAATCAGCCCGGTCAGGTCGGGGGCGGTGTGCTCAGCGCGGTCGGACAAAGCGAGCGAGGATCCCACCTGGGGCTACTCGCGGACCTTGGTCTTGGGGAGACCGAGGGCGCCGTCCTTCTTGGTGATCTTCTTGTCCTCGGTGAGTGCGGCGACGCGTTCAGCACGCTTCATCACGCTGCGCTTGACGGTCAGGTTGCCCTCGGTTTTGAGTGAGGAATCAATGCTCATGGTGTGCTCCGGGAGTTACGGGGTGTATTTCACCCATTGTGTCTTGGAAACCGCGAAGTCGGAACCGCCGCGGAACTCTTGCTGCCATTGGTTGCCGAGCTTGGCGATCAATCGCTGATGATCGTCCCGCTCACGGGTCATCGTCCGGAACTGGTCTCCCGGAGCCGCAACACCCAGCGAGTACAGGGTATAGCGGGAGGGATTGTTGGCGTCCGAACGCCGGGAATCCAGTCGGGGGATCCCGATCACGGGCACCCCGTGCTCGCTCATGAACTTGATCGCGCTGCTCGCCTCGTCTCTGGGCAGGGTGGCAAGCTCGAGGTAGTTCGTCGCCTCCTCCCGGGGATCGTCCGCGAGGAAGCCCGAGGCGGACATCACCGCCAACCCGGGGGCGTTGGGGTCGATCCGATCGCGGAGGATCGGGTCCTCCGTGGTCAGCACAGGCGTCGTGGGCATCGATCGATCAATGACGGGCTCCTGGACACGCTCCTCATCTCGTGGGCGAACCACCGGCTCGTCCTTGACGAGGGACTCCATCTGTGCCTTGCCGGATTTCTCACCGAGCTTGTACCCCCCCACCCACGCGCCGACCAGCCCGGCGAGCATCAGGGCAACGATCAAGTACGCCATGGACATCGGGAGCTTGAGCGTTTTCTCGGTCTGCGGAGCCTCATCGAGCATCGCGGCGGCGGAACGCTCGGCGCGGGACACCCCACCGGAAGAATCCCATGCGGTCGGCCTGGTCTGCGCGGGGGGATTCACCCGGGGCTCGCTCGGCGATGCGCTGGGGCGTTCTCTCTGGGTCGGGGTGATGGGGTCCGGCGCGTTGGCCGCTCGCTCACGCTCACGCATAAGATCAAACAGAGGCGGGGATTTGCGTCGGTCCGTCATAGGCTCAATGATAGTCCCGATCTGCCTCGCTGTTCTTCTCTTTTGGGGACCCGCCCCACCGGTCAAAGAAACACGCTATACTCCGCGCGTATGCCCATCCCAGACGACGAAATCATCGAGATCATCCCCGCCCCCATGACCACCATGGAGGCGTTGTTTGTGCCCGAGATCGTCAAGGGATTCGGGACCACCCTTCGCCACTTCTTTACCTCCTTCGGGGCGGGTCGGACCAACCTGACCATGCAGTACCCCGAGCAGCGGCGTGAGCACTACGCCCCCGAGGACGGCGGGCTGGAACCCAGCAACTTCCGCGGTGTTCACCGGCTCAACCGGGACGCAGAAGGGCGTGTCAAGTGCGTCGCGTGCATGATGTGCCCGACGATCTGCCCCGCCAACTGCATCCATATTGAGGCGGCGGAATCCCCCTGGGACGATCGCGAGAAGTACCCCGCGAAGTTCGAGATCGACGAACTCCGGTGCATCTTCTGCGGGATGTGCGAGGAGGCGTGCCCGGTGGACGCGATCGAGCTGACC
>JAGQOC010000166.1 GCA_020427745.1 Phycisphaerales bacterium
ATCGGCCTTGGCGAGCACATCTTCGGCGGTCGGGAGCGAGCCGATATCGAGATCAAAGAGCGAAGCGAGCTCGCGGGCGGAGTCGCCGGCCTTGAGGATGATCGCGTCGAAGTCTGATTCGCCGAGCCCGAGCCAGCTGGACGCACGCTGGTACCCCTCCCGGAGTGTCTCGGTCGGGGAGTCGGAGGTCAGGATCCGGTGCACGATGTTGCCGAGCGCAACACACCGGGCGGTCTTGGAGTGCTCCGTCGGGCACGCGGTGGGTCGGTCGTGGAACTTGACGGGCATCGCGATCTCATCGGGAAGCCGCCAGAGTTCTGCGAGCGCGGCTCCGACGGCGGAGTGCTGGAGCTCGTAGGTCTCGAGCTCGAACTTCGCGAGCCGGGCATGGTCGCCATCGGTCTTGGCGATCAGCTCGAGGTACTCGGTGTTGAGCACGCGGTACATCGCGATCATCCCGATGTCCTGACAGAGCCCGGCGAGGAACGCCTCGTCGGCGATATCATCGTAGTTCAGATGGTCCGCGATCAGCTTGCTCGCGATCGCGGTGTGCAGCCCACGCTGCCAGTACTCCATGTACCCGAACTGCTCGTCGTTCTTGTCCTCGATGGAAGTCACCAGCGAGAAACCGAGCACGAGGCTCTTTACCGGGCCCAGCCCGAGATAGACGAGCGCCTTCTCGATCGAGGCGCAGCGACGGCGGAGCCCGTAGAAACTGGAGTTGACTGTTCGGAGGATCTTGGTCGCGAGCGCCTGGTCGTTCTGGATCTGCTTGGCGAGTTCATCGATCTTGATATTCGGATCCGAGGTGAGCTCGAGCACCTTGACCGCGACCGCCGGCAGCGAAGGCAGCGTGGGGCAACTCAGGATGTCCGCCATCAGCTCAGTATCCATACCGACCTTCTCGGGACATGGGGGCGCGTCGACTGATCCGTCAGCTCTCGCATCCGCTCAATCCGCTTTATCGACCGCTCGAATGCAACAGTTCACCAATCGGGGGGTTGAGAGCCTGTATTGATGCAGAGCCCCCACTTACACAACCCGACTGTGCTTCGCTAATCGGAATAAACCCACCGGAAAGAGGGCGATTCATGCCCCAAAATCGAAGAGAGGGTGACACCGAGCAGCCTCCCGCACCGCTCCAGTTCCCCCACAGAATGACCCAATAACCCTTCCCAGCCCGCGCCATGATCGAGCGTACGGAGCACCTCGATCGTTCGTGCCCGAACCCGGAAGAGCTGGCTGTCGGCTTCGGCTCCGGGGTCACTGGTGATCCCGCCGTAGGCGGTGCTGAAGCCGTAGACCGATGCCTCGACGAGTTCATCACCCGTGCGCACATCCACTGTGAGCTCCGGCTTCGAACCCGTTGCGGCCAGCAACGCCCACTGGAACCACGCGAGCACGGCGAGCACGGGCAACCCGCGTTCGCACGGCTCGACGCCCCCGATTGTGCTCAGGGTGGTGTGCAACGCCTCGTAAACCTCGGCGTGCGGATCGTGGTCCTGGATCATCCTCGGGATCAGATCGATCGCGTACATGCACGCGTTGAACCGCTCGCTTGTCCGACGCACCATCGGCATCGGATCGATCAGGTCCCACGAGGTCAGCAGCGCGAGCTCGGTGCTCGGCTTGATGATCGCGTGCAGTTCCCCCACCGTGCACAGCTCAACCCCGCCCGAGAAGGCGCTGCGATCGCGTTTGGAGCCCTTGGCGAGGCAGCGGAGCAGCCCATGTTCCCGGGTCATCAGCGACACCGTCTGGGAGGTCTCCGACCAGTCCCAGTGGCGGACACAGATGGCTTCGTCGCTCACGCTCGGCATCATGAACAATACGCACCGGGCCCGGTGACGCCGATATACTCGCCCATGCACTTCACCCTCATCGACCGAGTTCTGGAACGGAGCGACGACACAATCGTCGCGATCAAGCACATCTCCAACGCCGAGGAGTACCTGCAGGACCACTTCCCGAGCTTCCCCGTGCTGCCCGGGGTGATGATGCTCGAGGCGATGACCCAAGCGGCGCGGGCGTTGATCGATCCCGAGAACGACTCCTCCACTCCCTGGGTGCTGGGCACCGCACGGGCGCTCAAGTACGGTTCCTTCGTCCGCCCGGGATCGACCATCCGCATCACGATGACGATCCACAAAGCAAACGATGATGGCACGATCGATCTCAAGGGCGATGTCCGCCTGATCGAGCCGGATGCGGACCCGAGCGGTGAGCTCCCGGTCGCGTGCTCGGGCCGGATCACGATGCGCCCCGCGATCATCCACACGCCGGCGGGGGTCTGAACGCATGACGATGATCTGTGTGCCTTTGATGGTCGAGGACCACGCCGAGGCGATCCGCGACGCGACACTCGCGGCCGAGCACGGCGCGGACATGGTCGAGTTCCGCGTCGATGTGTACTTCGAGGACCAGGTTGATTCGACCGATCTGCTCCAGGACCGCATCGGTCGGGTTCTCGAACTCGTCAGGGCGTCGCCGCTGCCGTGCATTGTGACCTGCCGACCGCACTGGGAGGGCGGCGAATACCACGGCGACGACGATGAACGCGTCGCGCTCTACGAGGCGCTCGGCACCAGCGATCACCCCCCCGCGTACATCGATGTCGAGCTCGCAACATTCAATCGGTCCGCGAACATCCGCCAGAAGATCAAGCTTGCCGTCGATCACCCGGGGCAGGAACGCGCGGTGAGCACGCGGCTAATTTTATCATCGCACGATTTCAATGGGCGCCCATCAGATCTGACGCGCAGAGTCTTGGAAATGCAGTCCGAACCGGCGTGCGCGGTGGTCAAGATCGCGTACCGTGCGCGCAGCATCCGTGACAATCTGGAGCTGTTCGAGCTGCTGCGCGAGAGCCCCAAGCCGATGATCGCGTTGTGCATGGGCGAGTTCGGGCTGATGAGCCGGGTGCTGGCGCCGAAGTTCGGGGGGCTGCTAACCTTCGCGACGCTGCGGGACGAGTCGAGCACCGCGCCGGGGCAGCCGACGATCGGGGAGCTTTTGGACCTGTACCGGTTCGGGAAGATCAAACGCAGCACGATGGTCTACGGCATCATCGGCTGGCCGGTCACGCAATCGATGTCGCCACTCGTACACAATGCTGGGTTTGAAGAGATCGGGTGGGACGGGGTGTATGTGCCGATGCCGGTCGAGGGGAGCTACGAATCGTTCAAGGCGACGGTGCTGGCGATGATCGATTCGCCACTCGATTTTTCCGGTGCGAGCGTGACAATCCCACACAAAGAGAGTCTGGGCCACTTTTCGCTTGAGTTCAGTGCAAGCCGATCGCCCAATGATTCGGTCCTCATCGCGGGCGATGGTGGTTTGCCGCAGAACACCATCCAGATTGACGGATGGGCCGGCGATATCCCGCTTGCAGAAACCGAGTCGACGGATCACTCCGCGATCTATGAACTCATCGTAGATTGCTTGCCGAGTGAGTCTCGGTGTATCGCAATTATCGGCGCGGGCGGAGCCGCGGACGCTGCCGCTCGTGCCGCGTTGGATCTAAGAGCGGACATCCACATCTTTAATCGCTCCCCTGAGCGTGCCGTAAACCTGATCGAACAAGCAGGAGCGATTCGGATTGCTCACGCACACACACTCGATGAACTTCCGAACTCTGAATACGAACTCTACATCAACTGCACCCCCGTCGGTATGGCCGGCGGGCCGGACCCCGATGGGCTCTCGATTCCGATCCCCGAGATGCGCAGCCTCTCGCCGGACACGGTGTTCTTCGATACGGTCTACAACCCGATCGAGACGCCGATGCTCAAGGCCGCGCGGGAGCGTGGGTACCGCACGATCGACGGCGTGCAGATGTTCGTCAAGCAAGCCGAGGCACAGTTCGAGATTTGGACGAGCAAAAAAGCACCAGCCGATCTGTTCGATCGGCTGGTGAGGGAAAAGCTTGGTTCTTGAATCGTTCGCTCAGAGTGACTCGAGCATGGCCTTCTTCTGACGCTCCATCACCTGGTCGCGGACCTTCTCGAAGTCGAGGTCCCACTGCTCGTTGTAGGCTTTCTTGAGCTGAACCTTGAAGGGGGCCTTACGCATGTCCTCCGTGCGGTACGCGTTCGCCCAGGACTTCTCCTCGGGGTACAGCGCGATGAAGCGGTCCCAGAGCTGGTCCATTGACTCGCGGTGCCAGAGCATGCGTTGGTTGTTGGCGACGGACCATTCGACATCGTCGGCGAACTGGGCCGCGTCCTCGGCGAGCTCGCGTGCGTCGAGCATGGTCATCGCGTCGATCTGCCCGGATGCCTCGAGGGCGTCGGCGTGCTGATTCGCACGCTGGCTCAGGTGGTGCGACTCGTTCATCGTCAGGATCAGACGCTTGTGGGCGGGCCCGCGCATCGCGGTGTGCGGGCGACGCTTGGTCCGGTCGGGGGACGCGGCGGAGCAGCCGACGAGGAGGGCACCGAGGGCGAGGACGAGGGTGGTCTGCAGGATCGGGTTCATTCTGGTCTTCATCTTTTGGGCTCTCCCCGTTTGGGTCAGAAATCCGCGGCGATGCCGCTCGTCTCCATCAGCGTTTTGAACGATTCGCTGAACACGAAGTTCTCTTCAGGATACCGCGCCCCGCTCATATTGTTATCCAAATGACTAAAAAGAAGATCGATGGTTCCGATAACCTCGGCGGGTTGTGCGCCCTGATCGGGCCTTGCGGGCTCGATGAGCTCCACAACGCCCTTGGTGGATGCACCGACGGGGGTGAACTGCTCGATCGTTGCGGTGTAGCGGAGTGTGCAGCCGGGCAGGGCCTCACGGGTGAGATCCGCTTTGGCAACCTTCGCGAGCACGACCTTTTGTTTGAATCCCTCGGCGTGCCCGACGAGCACCCCCGCGGTCTGGGCCATGCCCTCGACGATCAGCGACATGGGCATGATCGGCGTCGGCTTACGAGCAACCGTTGCGGGAAAATGATCGTGGAGGTGCTCCTCGGCCAGCGAGATGTGCTTGATCGCGACCAGCTTCTCGCCGGGCACGAGTTCGACGATCCGATCGATCCACATCCAACGCATCGTCGCTCCCCCGAGAAGAGATCAGGCGGTCTGGAGTTTCTGCTCGCAGAAGGTCACGAGCGCGTCGACCGTGAAGATCTTGGCGACATTGGCGACGGACGGATCCGCCTCAAGGGCGGCGAGATTGAAGTGCGGCACTCGCTGCTTGAGCAGCTCCAAGCCCTTGTCGGTCACCTTTCCATCCTGAACATAATCAGGATCCTTGGTGACGCCCTCGGGGAAGAGCTCGCCCTGGGCGATCTTGAAGCCGAACTCCTGCTCGAGCTTGAAAGAGATATCGAGGATGTCGATCGACTCGGCACCGAGGTCCCCGATCAGGGTCGCTTCGGGGGTCACCTCGTCGTCGTCCACGGCGAGGGCATCAACGAGAAGATCACGGACTTTGTCAAAGATTTCGGAGCGTTCCATTCGGCTTCATCCTCGGGTCGTGTTTGGGGGCGTTCCGTGCCCGGATTTGGTTGGGGTCAATACTAGACCCAATAGACCAGATTGACCAAATCGGCTCCTCGGGCCAAATCCAAGCAGCATCAGAACTCGCCGCTCAGAGGGCCGCCAGACGCTCGGCGGTCTGTTGCTCGATCAGGGCGTCGAAGAGGGGCTGGAGGTCGGCCTCGTCGATGATCTTGTTTTTCTGGAACTTCTGGTCGAGTCGCTGGTCCGCGACGATGTTGTCCTGGTAGCGGTAGGTGCGGATCTTCTCGGATCGCTGCCCGGTGCCGATCTGCCCCTTGCGTTCGGCGGCCCGCTCGGCGTCGATCTTCTGGCGCTCGATCTCGTAGACCCGGGCCGACAGCAGTCGCTTGGCCTTCTCGCGGTTCTGGGCCTGCGATTTGGTCTCCTGCATCCGGACCTCGACGCCGGTGGGCTTGTGGATCATGTGGACCGCGGTCGCGACCTTGTTGACATTCTGCCCGCCGGGGCCTTGTGCTGTCGTCACATGCT
The DNA here is from genome assembly GCA_020427745.1 of Phycisphaerales bacterium. Lineage (GTDB taxonomy): Bacteria > Planctomycetota > Phycisphaerae > Phycisphaerales > UBA1924 > UBA1924. The sequence continues at coordinate 5,982 of JAGQOC010000166.1, forward strand.
CCTCGACATCGTTGGACCAGTCGATATTGACCTCGATCTCCTCGGGCTCGGGCAGCACGGCGACGGTGCAGGTGCTCGTATGGATCCGCCCCTGCGTCTCCGTCGCGGGGACGCGTTTGACAGAGTGCACGCCCGCCTCGAAGCTGAGTTCGGCCCAGACACCCTCACCCCGGAAGTTGAGCACGGCGTGACGGATACCCCCGAGCGACGCATCGGCGACCATATCCATCTCGTCGACGCTCCACCCCTTGCTCGACGCGTACCGCGTGTAGACCTCGAGCAGGTCGCGCGCCCAGAGGGCGGCCTCATCGCCGCCGGTGCCCGCACGGATCTCGAGGATCACCGACCCGATCGCGCGATCGTCCGCGGTGACCAGCGTCTGCTTGATCTGCTCGATGAGCTCGGTGGCTTTCTGTTCGACCCCGGGCAGTTCCTCGCGTGCGAACGCGGCGAGCTCTTCGTCATCCCCACCGATCGCTTCCGCGAGCTCCTCGGCCTCCCTCGCGGCGTTCAGGTAGCCCTCGTAACCCTCCACCACCGGCGCGATCGCGGCTCGCTTGATCGAGATCGCGGCAACCTGGCGGTGATCCGACAGTACACCCGGATCGACGAGTTGCTCGGACAACTCGGTGTATTGGCCGCGGAGTTCGTCGAGCTTGCTTCTGAGATTTGGTTCGATCGGCGCGACAGGCATAGGGATACGGTAGGTCGCGGCGGGCTTGGTTGCGTACACTCGGACGCAGCTTTCACAGGGGTTTCTATGACACACGCGGTAGCCATGAACAATGTCCGCAAGACCTTCGGCAGCAAGGTCGCGGTAGAAGGGATGGACCTGACCATCCCGAGCGGATCGATCTACGGGTTCATCGGACCCAACGGCGCGGGCAAGACCACCACCATCCGGATGATCATGTCGATCCTCTTCCCGGACCACGGCGAGCTCTCTGTGCTCGGGAAGAAATCCGCGGTCGAATCCAAGGACCGCATCGGGTACCTCCCCGAGGAACGGGGGATCTACAAGAAGATGAAGGTCGGCGCGTTCCTCATGCACATGGGCCGGCTCAAGGGGATGGATGTCGCCGGGCTCAGGCCAAAGGTCATGGACTGGCTCGAGCGTGTGGAGCTCGGCGATGTCGCCAAGAAGAAGTGCGAAGAACTCTCCAAGGGCATGCAGCAGAA
>JAGQOC010000167.1 GCA_020427745.1 Phycisphaerales bacterium
TCATCCCGCCCTGCATCAGGATCTGTGTCCCGCCGATGTCGGAGAGCTCCTGAACCTTCTGGTACAGCTCTGCGTGCTCAAGGGTGTACGCGTCGTGCTCGTCCCCCTTGCGTTTGAACGCACAGAAGATGCACTTGGCGGTGCAGATGTTGGTGTAGTTGATATTGCGGTCGATGATGTAGGTGCGGATCGTGTCGCCGTGGATGTCGCGGCAGCGCGTATCGGCATACCGCCCAAGCTCGTGGAGTGGTGCGTTGACCAGCAGATCGAGCCCCTGTTCGGGGGTGAGCCTCGCCGCCCCGTGGGCGACCGCGTCGAGCAGCCCCGGATCGCGGGCGTCGAGGGTCGGGTGCTCGGGTAGTGGTGTATAAATAGTGCGCATGGCGGATCCTGTTTTCAGTGTTCTTTGAAATCATAGGGTCTCCCGCTGGGGCGAGCAACGCACCGCGGGCTGGCGCCGACAAGAAAACCCCGGGACGCACGCGCGATCGGGGGGTTCTCCACAAGAGACCGTGGTATCAATCAACGCCGACGGTGCGCCGCAAGCATCGGCAGCCCGAGCAACGCGAGCACGCCAGCCGGCGCCGGGACAAGATTGGCGCTCACCCAATCAATCGCGGCCTCGTGTGCTTCCTCGTTGTGGATGCCGAACCCGTGGACAAAGTACACGCCCTCGCTCGTCGAACCGCCGACGCTGAAGTCCATCGACCAGAGATAGAACCCGGCGGATCCGGCATCGATATCGCTGAGCGCGAAGTCGATGTGCTTGTGCAAGAACCCATCTGAACTGGTGGTCTCGATGGTGAACCCGTCGACATCGCTGCCCGATCCGTCGAGGGTGGCGCTGAAGATCGAGGAGGGTGCCTTCGAGATCGTCAGCGTATTGGCACTCACGCTGAAATCGACCGGGCCCGTGCCGTCCCAGTACCAGAGGTTCGAGACGGTGCCGTTGATCTCGAATGCGTTGGCGCCGAAGCTGACCGCCGCGTTCCCGTCGAGCGCGGCGTACCCGGTCGGGATGTTGGAACCGGAGAGCGCGTTGATCCCGGGCTCGTCGCTCACCCCGAACGCATCGAACTCGCCCTCGTAGACACGGGTGCCCGTGCCGACGACCTGCGCCGAGTCGAAGTCGTATTGGCCGGTGAGGAGATTCCCCTCGAGATCCTTGATGAGCAGCAGGTCGGCGTGCTGAGCGAGGGCGCCGCTCGCTGCGAGCGAAACAAAGAGCGATGCGGTGATGATTGCTTTGGTATTCATGTCTATTTCCTTCTTTGGTTGAAATGGTTTATGGATTGGCAGCCGGATCGAACCGGTTGCGATCGATATCGGTGAGTAACGAGGAGAACACTTCCGTCGCGGCGTGCCCGTCGAGATACCCCCAGTTGCTCCGGGCGTTCTCCGTGCCGGACTCGCCCTCGACGGCGTTGATCTGGACCTGCTGCTGCGCCTTGAACGCCGGTGCGGGGTGGTTGAGCCAGTTCTCAACATGCGGGTGGTCCGCACCGGCGAACGCACCCTCGAACGCCATGATGAGGAAGTGCACCGTGGTGCTCGGCCTCGGAACAGAGTGCATCGAGTACCCCCTGAACAGCGGGCGGAAACCCGGGCCCCACGGGACCGTGGACTCATCGAGGAAGTTGTTGATCCCGTAGCTCGTCACCCTCCGCTGGGTCGACGGGGCTCCGGGGATCGGCTCTCCTTCTGGGTAAGGCCCCCAGTGGATACTCTGGTCCAATGGAGAGTGAACGATGAGTTCCGCGTTGTAGTACTCGCGGAGCGTCTCGAACCACGGCTGGAAGTCGCCGTGGCTGACCCCGCCGTGCGCGAGGTTCGCGCGGATAAGCCGGTCCTTGTTGTCCGAAGCGTACATGGTGTGCGCCAGCTCCATCTGCCTGATGTTGGACAGGTCCACGGTTGCACGCGCGGTCAGACGGGCTCGTCCGAGCGCGGGCAGCAGGATCCCGATCAGCACAGAGATGATGGTGACCACAACCAGCAGCTCGATCAGGGTAAACCCTTCACGATCGTGCATCGTGTTGCCCTCCCGGCGCACGACAAGCCGTGCGCCGATGCATCATGTGTCGAAGTCACAATGTTCAAAGAATGCAGGTCTTCAGCAGACCGGAGGGCCGCGAGCAGGGTGGACCGCGGGTCGTGCGTGCGCACGAACGACAATCACCGGCTGCGGGATCGTCGGCGAAACAAGGTCCAGAGCGACCACCACAACCGGTAGCTGCGGGACGATCTCGTGCATGGAACGCAGCGAGAGACACAGATCGCAATCGTGCTCATCATCGCTCGGAGCCGGTGTGGGCTGATTGTTCGGAGACTGCTCACCGCCGCTGCAGGCATGGGCCGAGGGCGTGTGGTGCTCGATCATGTGGGCCGCGCGGAGGACACCCGTGGCGTTGATCGCCATGAGCACCAGGGCCGCGATGGGCAAAAGCCTGCCGAGCTTCATCGCCCAGAGTCTACACCCGATATCCACGGGTGCAAGCAAAGTCGTCATTCACGGACGAAAAACGCTTATCCACGCGGGTGCATGGTCTTGATGACATTACGGAGCTGCGAGCGGTCGACATGCGTGTAGATCTGCGTCGTCGTGATGTCCGCGTGCCCGAGCAGGGTCTGCACCACGCGGAGATCGGCCCCGCCCATGAGCAGGTGTGTCGCGAAGCTGTGCCGGAGCATGTGCGGGTGGACCTTCTGCAGCCCCGCGACCTTCGCCCAGTGCCGAACGATCTGCCACACGCGGACCCGCTCGATCGGCCGCCCAGTCCGGCTAAGGAACAATCTGCCCTGGTCCCTGCGCTCCCCCGCCGACTCCGCGGAGATCAACAACGGTCGGCATTCCTTCAGATACGCATCGAGCGCCGACATCGCGGGTTTGCCCATCGGCACGAGACGCTGCTTGTCGCCCTTGCCCAGCACACGCACAACGCCGACCCTCTCGAGCAGATCACTCAGCCCGATCGTCCCGACCTCGCTGGCGCGCAGACCCGACGCGTACATGAGCTCGAGGATCGCCCGATCCCGCATCCAGAGCGGCGGGCCCTTGCCCGGCTTCTCGGGCGCCGAGGGTGCCTCGAGGAGCCTGCGGATCTGCGCCGGCCCGAGCACGCCCGGGAGTTTGTGCCACTTCTTGGGCGTGTCCAGGTAGTCCGCGGGGTTGGAATCGGTTCGTCCCGTCGCGTGCATCCACTTGCAGAGGACTTTGATTGTTGCGAGGTGCCTGCCGACGGTTGTAGGCGCGTAGCCGCGTTCTTTCGAGAGCCCGCGGATATGGGCAATGAGCCGCTCGGGGGTGACGGCTTCGATGTTGCCGAGCCCATTGTCCTGCAGATCGAGCATGAGCTGCTCGAGGTCCCGTGCATACGCCTCGATCGATGCCGGGAGCAAGCCGCACTCGATGCGGAGGAAGTTCACAAACGCCCGTCGGGTGGTCTGCATGGGCTCACCGAGCAGAGCGATGCGTTTGTCCTGGGCGCTGTTCACGCAGGAGGGATCGGCGTTCGCGGGTTGTGCGCATGAAAACGCCCCAGCCGGTGAGGGCTGGGGCGCCGAAGGTCAGCTCTTGGTTGTCAGTGTCTCAGCGGTCTTACCCGAGGAGGGCGAGAGCCTGCTGGGGCTGCTGGTTGGCAAGCGACAGGATGTTCGTCGATGCCTGGCTGAGGATCTGGTTGCGGGTGAGCGAAGCGGTCTCGGTCGCGAAGTCCGCATCACGGATGATGGACTCTGCCGAGGTCGTGTTCTCAACCGCAACATTGAGCGAGCGGATGGTCGAACCGATGACATTCTTCTGGAACGCACCGAGACGCCCGCGGGTCGAGGAGACATCCTTGATCGCCTGATCGACGATCTTCTGGGCGGTCGAGATGTTGTTGCCGTCAACAACATTGAACGCCTTGCCGGACGCGAGGTCGTCGAGGAACCCGAGCGACGAGCTGCCGAGCTTGCGGGTCGCGATCTCGGAGATGCCCACGGAGACCTTGCCGGAGATATTCACATCCGCGGCGAGCTGGAAGTCCGCACCACCGCCGGTGATGTCGAACGCCGCAACCGAACCCAGAGTCTGGGCGGTCGAGGTGTCGAGGGTGAACTCGACATCGAGGAAGTCGGAGTTGACCGTGAGGGTCTTGCCCGACCCGGTTGCCAGCAGACCGTTGATGGTGCCGGCAATGTTCTGACCATCGTCACGGATGGTCGTGGTCGCGGCAGCAAACGAGGATGTTGCGGCGGAGGTCGCGGTGCCGAAGTCGCTCGCGGTGAGGGTGTGGATACCGTCGCCGCCGGTCTGGGTAGCATCATCGACGATCTTGACGGAGACGAACTCGTCAGCGCCGAACTCGGAGCTCTTGAGGACGATGCCCGTGCCCGAGACCGCGGCGTCGATGCCGGTGATGTCGGTGAAGCTGTCGATCGCCGCGACGATCTCGGCGAGGGTATTACCCGAACCGAACTGCAGCTCGCGGCTGCCCAGCGAGCCACCGATCTCGATGACGAAGCTGGACGATGCACCGTCGGTCGCACCCGAACCGCCGAGGTCGAGTGCCGAAGCACCGAACGACAGGAAGAGGCCGGCCTGCTGAGCAGAAGCGGTGATGATCGCGTCGACGGACTGGGTCGCGGTCTCGAACTTCGCGCCACGGACCTTGAAGTCGGTCACACCCGAGTCGACCGAGTTCACCTGGTAGTCGAAGCTGCCGTTGAGGAGCTTGGAGCCCTGGAACGAGGTCGCGCCGGAGACGCGGTCGATGGTCTGGAGGATGGAGTCGATCTGGAGCTGGTTCGCTTCCTTCTCTTCCTTCGAGAGGCCGGCCGAGTTGGCCGAGGTGGTGAGGAGCCCCTGGAGCTCGGTGAGCAGCGAGGAGACCTCCTGGAGACCGCCCTCGGCGATGTTCACGACCTGGTCCGCACGGTTGGCGTTGCCGACCGCGGCGTTCAGAGCCGATTTTTCTGCACGCAGGTTCTCTGATGCGATCAGACCTGCGGGGTCGTCCTTACCACGGTTGATCCGAAGACCGGTGGAGAGGCGTTCGAGCGAGCCGCCCAGGGCGAAGTTGTTCTGCCCGAGCACGCGCTGTGCGATGAGAGATGAAACATTGGTGTTGATGCGTGTCATTACTGACAACCTCCGTGTTGTGTTCCCGTGCGTCTTGCACGGATTGCTGACCTGAGCACCGGTCCATTCCGGATTGCTCGCTGCGGAGATCGTCGAAGTTCGGGGGCGGGTTCAGTCGTGGTCCGAACTTCTTGCCCATATTCGTGCAGAAACCCGGTTATCCGGACGCACATCCTCTCATACGAACAAAAAAACCCTCCCGGGGGGAGGGTGAGGATCGAGATTGCCGAGCTTATCGAGTGCTCTTCGGGCCCTATCCGAGCAGCTGGAGCACCTGCTGGGCCGACTGGTTCGCCAGACCGAGCACCGTGGTGCCCGAGCTCTGCAGGATCTGGGCCCGCGTGAGCTCGGACGACTCCATCGCGAAGTCCGCATCGCGGATGATGCTCCGGCTCGCCGTCAGGTTCTCATACGCGCCCTGCAGCGATCGGTTATTGGTATCGAGCACATTTCGCTCGAACGCACCCAGACGCCCGCGGAGGATCGAGACCTCGTCGATGGACTTGTCGATGATGTCCTGCAACGCGGTGAAGCTCTGCCGGTCCTTGGCGGCATCCAGACTATTGGCCTGCCCCGTCTGCAGCGAAGAGAGGAACTGCACCGCGCCGGTCGAGAGCGTCACGCCCCCGAGGTTCTCCGACGAGGTCGATTGGATACCGATGTTCGTCTGCTGCAGGGCGCTGATATCCGGGCCGAGCTGGAACAACGCGCCGCCGCCCGTGATGTCGAACGAGGACACTGTGAGCGTCGGGTCGATCCCGTAGGACTCGGTGAGCTGCAGGGACATGCTCAGCGAGGGCGAGTTGATCGAGACATTGAGCCCCTTGCCCGTCGCCAGGATCCCGTTGATCAGCGCCGTCACATCCCGCCCCTCGTCGTACCCGGTGGGGGTGAGGTCGGTGTCGGTCCAATCAAACGGCGGCCCATACCCCGGGAAGTCCACATCGTTGTCGAACTTGTAAAGGGTAAAGGTGTTCGACCCGTCCGATGGAGGGTCCAATCGTTTGACGGAGACGAATCCGTCGGAGCCGTACTCCTGCGACTGGAAGACCAGACCCGAGGTCGCGTCGCCGTTGATGAGCGAAGCGGTGACGCCGGTGATGTTCGCGTCCTGGTTGATCGCGGAGACAACATCGTCGAGGCTCGTGTTCGACTGGAAGACATACTCGCGAACGCCGCGTTCGCCCTTGACCTGGATGGTCATCTGCGAGAGGAGCACGCCGTCCGTGCCCGTCGCGTTGTCCCCGTTGAGGAACAGCCCGGCTTTCTGAGCCGAGGCGATGACATCGACATCGACATTGACGGAAGTCGAGTTGGAGAACGATGCGCCCGTGATGCTCGCCAGCGAGATGGTGCTGCTGGTGATCCCGCTGGTGACATAATCCAGCGTCCCGTCGAGGAGCTTGAGCCCGCCGAAGGACGAGGTGTTGGAGATGCGGGTGATCGACTGGATCGCCGAGTCGATCTGCAGCTGGTTCGCGGAGCGTTCCTCGTCGGAGATCGCGCCGGTGTTGGCCGCCTCGACCGCGAGGGCCTTGATCGAGTTGAGCAGGTCGTTGATCTCGGTGAGCGCGCCCTCGGCGGTCGCGATGACCGAGCTGGCCCGCTGCCCGTTCTTGATCGCCTGCTCGATCCCCTTGAGGTCCGTGCCCAGACGCTCCGAGATGATCAGACCCGCCGGGTCGTCCTTGCCCCGGTTGATTCTGAGCCCCGTGGACAGGCGTTCGAGGCGGAGCTGGAGCTCGCCCCCGGAACGGTTGAGTCGCTGCTGGGCGATGACGCTCGAGATGTTGGTATTAATCCTGGTCATGGCAATCCTCCGTGATTGCGTAGCGGGGGACCCGTGCGGGTCTCCTCAGGTTTTCAGGCGCTGGATTTGTCCTGGGTTTGAGCCGGCGCGGGCTTGGGCGGACGGACACTCGTCGCGCTGAGGGCACTTGCCGGGGCGGAAACAGATGATGATGCCTTTGAAGATGATCGGGTCGATCGTCTCGCGGGCCCTGGTTTGATGGTCTGGGCGAGTGTGTCGAGGTCGCTGGCGGCGATCCTCGACGCCTGGGCGTTCTCTGTCCTGATCGCGTCGTAGACCTCCTTGCGGTGGACCGCGATGCGGGTGGGGGCGTTAATCCCCAGCCGGACCTTGTCGCCCCGGATGTCGACGACGGAGATCTCGATCTCGTCGCCGATCATGATTGTCTCGTCGCGCTGCCGTGAAAGCACAAGCATGCGTCAACTCCTTATCCGAGTCCGCGTCGGCGCACTAGCCGCCGGGCGGTGTGGTTTCTGTTCTCGACCAGCGGGTCCTTCCGCCGACCGATTGATGGTGCACCGATCGCGCCGTGACCCGCCTATCTGGGTCACTCCCCATTGAGCACGCGACGGTCGCGCCCCGTTTAGGCCGACGCGGTCTGCGAGGATTCCGTGCCCACACGCATCAGCGGATGACGCGTGGTCCACTTCTTCTCCGCAAGCACCATCTGCTCGCCCACCCTCGAGAGGGTGTTGATGATCAGCGGGCCCTGGAAGTTCCCGGTCAGCTGGTCACCGATCTTGTTGACGATCACGAACACCTGCGCGTCCTCGAGCCTGGTCAGCCCGAGCGATTCCATCTGCTCGGGTCGGATCGGGACCGAATAGTCCTGCTCGAAGAAGGTGGGGTCCGTCACCACAAACGCCAGGTCCGGGTCCTGGACACACTGCAACCAGAAAAAGCACGCGTCGTCGCCCGGCTGAAGGAGACAGTACTCCTTCTTGTCGCCGAACCCGAGCATGCCCTCCGGGAAGGTGATCACGCGGTCCTCCGCGATCTCGATCACTCCGAATCTTGTCGTCCGCACTTCCATTGTGTGCGCTCCGATCTGTCAGCCGGTTCAGTTCGGATCGACGCCGGCGTCCTTCACCGGGCGACATCCTGTCATGAGTTCCCGCATGGCTGACGATGCGGGGCCCTCGATCCAATCCGTGCGCTCGGCCCTCGCCGAACGCGCGTTCTTTGCGCTCCTACCCGAGGAAATCGAGCAGGGTCTGCCTCTGCGACTGGGCCGCCACCGAGAGCCCCGCCTGCAGCTGCAACTGAAGCTGCGAGAAGGTCGCGGATGCCGAGGCGAAATCAAGATCCCTGAGCGTGCTCCGCATCCCGATATCCGCCACCTGGTGGTCCTCCTGCCTCAGAATCTCGTCATCAACACGCCGGGCATACCCCCCGACGCGGGAGCGAGACTGGATCAGATCCTCCAGACTCGATTCCAGTTTCTCTGACGCAAGTTGGATGCCAATCGTGTCGTCGTTCCGCAGGGCCTCGGCGAGGTCCAGCAGATGCGTGAACAGGTTGTCGACCCGGACCGTCGCCCGATCCTCCGATCGCAGCGTGTTCCCGCTGTTGATGAGCTGCCCGTCGAGCAAGCCCAGATCCGCCGCCGCCTGCGATCCGTTGTCCGCCTTGACGCTGATCGTCCCGCCCAGCCCCGGGTCTTGGGCGAAATCGAGCCCGTTCTCGGGGGAGCTGAGCGACGCCGTGAAATCTGTCGTGGGTCGGCTCGCGGCGGTCAACGCCGCGTCCGCCTGGGTGTTGATCGCGTTGAGCACGCTGCTGACATCAACCATATCGCTTGGCGAGAGATCGATGGGGATGACGAACCCGTCGCCGAGCGTGATGTTGAAATCGACATTCAGCGCCGGATCGACCAGCCCGGTGAGCGGGTCGGTCCGCCCGGTGACGATGCCCACGCCGCGGCCATCATTAAAATCGTCCAGCAGCGTGTCGCTCGAAAGCGAGCGGACGCCCAGCAGGGTCGCGGTGTCATTGCCGCCGGCGACCTCCGCGATGGACATCGCCTGCCCGCGGACGCCGGCCGTTTCTGTGACGATATTGAACGATCGCCCGTTCTCGTCGAGCTCGACGCGGACCCCCGTGTTCCCGGCCTCGAACGCGCTGCGGATATCCGCCATCGTCGTCGCGCCCGAGAGATCGATCGTGTACACCGCGCCGTTGGAACTCAGCGTGATCTGGTCGAGCGCCGCCCCGCCCAGCCCGCTCATCGCGCTGATGGGTGTGGTCCAGCTCAGCTTCGGGTCCAGATCTCCACCGAGCGCGTTGCCGCTGTTGAACGGCGTCGCGGGCGTCGTCGCGAGCCCCAGGTCCGCCGCGACGGAGGATCCGGCGATATCCGAGAAAGTCAGATCGTTGCTCGGGACATCGATCGAGATGGATCCACCCGAGAACGAGACCCCGCCCGCCCCAAGGATCGAGACACTGTTGTCGCTCTCATACTGGATAATCGCCGCCTCAACAAGATCGGTGATGTCCCCGACCGTGTCCGCCGAGCTCAGGTCGATCGTCGCGGTGGGGCCGCCGTTGAACGAGAACTGGATATTCCCGGTCGAGACGCCGACATTGCGTGCGCCGTTGAGCTCGGTGAGCAGCGTGTCCGCGGTGAGACTGGGATCGAGATCAACCGTTCCCTGGACGCGGTTGGAGAGCGCACCGATCGCGTTGTCCGCGCCGAGCGTGATCGGGATGTCCGACGCGTCGCCGAGGGATGCGTAGAGCCCGCCGCGTTCGCCCGTGAAGCGATACCCGCCGTTGACAAACGAGACGGGCTGGTGCCCGGGCGCGGTGCCGCCGAAGATATAGCCGACGATGGACTCGCGGTTGGAGATCCCGAAGAGCGAGTCCACGAGCGAATCGATAATCAGCGCCTGCCCGCTGCGGCTCTCGGGGTCCGATGGGGTCGACAGCTGGTCGGACGCGATCGAGAGGGCCTCGTCGATCAGGTTCTTGGCCTCGCCCAACCCGGTATCGAGTGTGTCGAGGGAGTTCTGCGCATACCCGAGGTTCTTGACCATCTGCTCGCTCAGGGAGATCCGCCGATCGAGAAGCGAGACCGTGGCGCTCCGCACCGGGTCGTCACTCGGTCGGAGGAGGTCGAGCCCCGATGCGAACTGCTCGTTCAGCCGCCCGAGCGCAACATTGGTCGCGTTGATCCGCGAGATCGACAGCTGCGACATCATCATGGTCGGCGATCGTCCGTATGCGGTTGGGAAGCTTGTCATGCTTGTTCTCCCGGATTCACCATCACACCAACGCCAGCAGCGTGTCGAACATCTCGTTGGCCGCGGTTACGATCCGCGCCGCCCCCTGATACTGCCGCTGGTAGTTCAGCAGATTGATCGATTCCTCGTCGACGCTCACGCCCGAGATCCCCGCACGCTGATTCTCCAGGCTCTCGCGGACGAGCCTTGCCGAGTCCGCCCCGCCTCGTGCGCCCGCGACCTCGACCGCGACCGCCTGGGCGTGGCTGCCCCATAGGCCGTTGAGTGACTGACCGCTGAGCCCGTCCAGCGCCTTGTCGCCCAGCTCGCTGATGAGCTTCGCGGTGCCGTTGGCGACGAACTGCCCGTCGATGATCCGCCCGAGCTTGACCTCAATGTCCTCGGGCACATCGATGTCCGACGAGTCCGTGCCGGTGAAGAAGCTGTTGACCCCGAGCACGGCGAGCGCCCCCGCCGAATCGTCGGCGAACGCGAAGGAGATACTCGGATCATCGCTCGTGATCTGCAGTCGCCCCGATGGATCGAAGCTCGCGCTGATCCCGCCGATCGCGTCGATCGCCGCGCGGATATCCTCGGCGCTCGTGTCATCGCCAAACCCGGGAACACCCGAGTTGTCGAGACCGTCGAGATCCACATCGATGCGCACACGGTCCGAGGTGTTCGTCCGCTCGTTGCGGACCTCGATGTAGAACCCGCCGTTCTCGACCGAGAAGGGGAGGTCCGCGAAGGTCGAGTTGTTCGGGTCGTTGAGCGCGAGGGTGAGATCCGATGCCTGGATCTGCAGCGTGCCCAGCTCGTTGCTCATCCAGTCCTCGTTGACGCCCGTCGAATGCAGCTTGTTGACCTCGAAGATCAGCTGCGACGCGAGCGTGTCGAGTTTCTCCAGTGTGGTGTCGATCACCCCGTCGCGGGACTCGAGCAGCCCGCCCAGGCTCCCGCTCTGAACATCGAGCGGCGATTTGTTGTCCGAGAGCACCACCTTGACCGTTGCGATCGATCCAGAAGTGTCGCGGAGCACCTCGACGCCCCGGCTCTGCGTGCCGAGCACAACCGGCGTGGACCCGACATAGACATTGTAAGTGCCCTGTGTTGTCTCGTTGACGGTCACATCCACGAGCGTTGAAAGCTCGGAGACGATCTGGTCACGCTGGTCACGCAGGGCGCTGGCCTCGCTTCCCGTGCCCTCGCGGGTCGCGATGGTCTCGTTGATCGAGGCGAGCTCGCTGAACAATGCGTTGGCCTGCTCGGTCTGGGCGTTGATCTGGTTCTCGATCTGCTCACGCGTTGCAAGCAGGTCCGTCCGCATGTTCTTGATGAACGACGACATCGAACGCCCCTGGTTGAGCAGCGTCGATTCCGAGTCGAGCAGGGTGGTCGCCTCGGACCAGGTATTGAAGAAGCCATCGAGCTGCGACGAGAGGTCGTACTCGGTCCCCTCGTTGAGGATGGACTCGAGCTGGTTCATCGCGTTGAGCTGCTGG
>JAGQOC010000168.1 GCA_020427745.1 Phycisphaerales bacterium
GTCTTTATGAAAAAAGACGGCAAAAAAAAAAAAAGCCGCCCCCCCGCCCCCGCCGGCCCGGCGCCGGTTTCGCCCCCTCCTCCCTTCCCCCGGCCCCCCCCGGGGGGGGCCAGGGGGCGGGGGGTGGGGGGGGGGGCGGGGCGGCGCGGCGGAGGGGGCGGGCGGGGGGGGGGGGGCAGGGGGCCGGCGGGAGGGGGCGCGGGGGGGGGGGGGGGCGGGGGGGGGCCTGGGGGGGGGGGGGGTTTTTTTTTGTACACTCGCTTATTGGGATCGGGGCGTGCGTGCTGCCGGGCGTTCGGATCGGGACGCAGTGCACGGTGGGCGCGGGTGCGGTGGTGATCTCGGATGTTGCGGACGGCGCGGTGGTTGTGGGGAACCCGTCGCGGACGCTCTAGGTTCTGAGCGAGCTTGTCTGCGCGACGGCGACGACGGAGAGGATCATCACGGGGATGAAGACGCCGATCGAGGCGGGGAGCCCGGGGATGGAGGCGGAGGCGCCGAGGACGCCTCCGACGAGGGAGATGATCGCGACGGGTGCGCACTTGAGGGATTGGATGACCATGTTCTTTGGTTCTCGGGTGAGATAAAAGGGCGCGGAGATGAGGAGGCTGAGTACTCCGGAGGCCATCATGGAGAAGCGTCCCCATTGGATGCGTTCGTAGCGGGCGCGTTTCTTGGGGTCGACGAGTGTGTCGCGTTTGAGCATCTGGGACGCTTGCGAGAAGCTCATCGCCTGGGAGTAGGACTCGAAGCGGTTGATGCGGAGCTCGTTGGGATCGAGTGAGGATTCGAGGCGGTCGATGGCGGTGGGGGGCGCGATGGTGGTGGGCCCGCGGAGTCGGGACTGGGCGTTGGTGAAGATCCATGCGCCGTTCTCGTAGATCGCGGAGTCGGCGGTGATGACGCGGGAGGCTCTGCCGTCGGCGTCGCGTTCGAGGATGTAGACACCTTCGAGGGTGTCGGTGTCCGCGTCGAAGGAAGCGGCGCGGAAGAGACGGCCCTGGCCGTCGAGGGTGAGGGGGACGGAGGAGACGCCGAGCTTGTATTCACCTGCGTCGTCGTGGTCGCGGACGAGGAGGGGCGCGATGCGCGGGAGGACGAGCTCCTGGTTGATGATCTGGACGGCGGTGAGTGCGAGCGCGACGAGCATGACGGGTCGGATGACGCGCCGGAGGGAGACGCCGGCGGCCATCATGGCGACGAACTCTCGGTTGCGGGTCATCTGTGAGAAGGTGAAGCCCATGGCGCCGACCATGATGAGCCCGAGGAGGAAGTTGTGGAGTTGGAGGAGCTTTGGCCACCAGTAGTCGGCGATGAGGAGGGCGGTGACGAGGACGCGGCGGACGGTGCCCGAGGGGTCGGCGCCCTCGGGGGATCCGATGCGTCCGGCGAGTCGGTAGAACTCGTCGATGTTGAGCGAGGCGTCGATGACGATGATGAAGCTGAAGAGGATGATGAAGAGCGCGATCACATTCGTGAGGAACTGGCGCGCGATGTAGCGGTCGAGGGTGTTCATTGCTTGGTGGATGGTACGGCGGTTGGGCCGTGGGTGCGGAGGGTGAGGGCGCGGAAGGCTCTGGCGGTGATCCACGCGAGGACGGCGCCGGCGTAGACATCCGAGGGGAAGTGGGCGCCCGAGGCGACGCGGGAGTATCCGCACCCGATCGCGAGGGCGAGGAGGACGGGGAACGCGCGGGGGATGTGCATGGAGACGATGAATGCGCCGGCGAAGGCGACGGTCGCGTGGCTGGAGGGGAGCCCGAGGTTGTGCGCGTCGCGGAAGCCATCGAAGAGTGGGCGAAAGTGGTAGCCTGGCTCGAGGAGTTGGCTGTTGATGGCTGGGCGGGCGCGTCCGAGGATCATTTTGAAGAGTTCGGCGAGCGCGCCGGCGGCGATGGGGCATGCGAGGACGGAGCCCGCGCGTTTCCATGAGCGGTCGACGAGCGCGAAAGCGAGGGCGGCGGCGATCCATGTGCCGACGAAGCCCTGGATGCGGAGCAGGCGGTACCAGTCGTGGGTTTCGATCTGGTGTGTGGGGTCGAAGAGGAGGCGGAGGAGGAGGAAGTCGATCGCGGAGACGATGATGAAGCCGACGAGGAGGAGGGCCGCGCGTTGGAGGATCGCGTGGCGTCGGAGGGCTTTGTCGTAGCGGGATCGGTAGGTCATGGTGTGTGTTCTCCGGGTTGGGCGGGGCGCCAGCTGGAGAAGTCGGTGAAGCGGAGCCCGGTGTAGGTTGTCTGGTGGCTCTTGGGTTCTGCGGGGAGGGGGCCGATGTTGGTGAGGTTGTCGAAAGCGGTGGACCAGGTGCGTTCGGGGCCGCCGAAGAGGAGGGCGGGTCTTCCTCGGAGTTGGATGAGGAGGCTCGGGTTTGCGAGGTCGGTGCTCGGCCAGAGGTCGTACTGGGTTTTTCTTCCTCCGACGAGGGCGGAGGCGCAGTAGACGGTGGGGTGTCCGTCGAGGTAGTAGGCGAGGAGGGATGCGCGGCCGTAGTGGTCGGTGATGATGATGGGTTCGAGCCCGGTTTCTTGGCGGAGTTGGTCGAGCGCGTGCTGGGCGGCCTGGGCGTGCTCTCGCATGCCGGTGATGCGGTGGATGGGGATGTATGGGCCGATGATCCGTCGGGTGGAGAGGAAGTTTGCGAGTGGGAAGAAGGCGAAGACGAGGAGGATGCTGACGATGGCGGCGCCCCAGGCGGAGCGGACGGGGCGGTCGTTGCGTGCGATGGCGTCCTTGACGGCCCATGCGCCGAGGGGGACGAGGGAGACGAAGGCGCTCATGGGCCAGTTGCCTTCGGTTTGTGCTTTGAAGGAGACGAGGAAGTAGAAGAGCGCGACGGGGAGGGCGAGGGCGACGAGGGTTGTTGCGGCGGTGTGGTGTTGTTGGGGGGCGTGGAGTTTGGTGTTGCGCCAGGCGAAGAGCCCGAGGAAGAGGGGGCCGCCGCCGACGAGGAGGAAGAGGGCGAGGAACTCGAGGGGCCAGAGGATGGAGAAGGGTTCGCTGGGTCCGGCGAGGGTGTTTTCGGTGTCGCCGCCGTGCATGCCGAGGTGCCCGAGGAGGTGGCGGAATGTTGCCCAGTCGTGGTTGCTGTTCCATACAAGGACGGGGACCAGCCCGAGGAGGACGAGTGATGAGCCGAGCAGGCAGGCTGAGGGGTTGATCCGGGGTCGCTTGTTGCGTGTGAGGAGGATGGCGAGGAGGACGCCGGGGAGGAGGAGGAGGATGGTGTATTTGAAGAGGAAGCCGATGGCGAGTGTGATTCCGAAGGAGAACCAGTCTCTGGAGCGTCCGCGGAGGAGGGCGCGGACGGCGAAGAACGATGCGAAGGACCAGCAGGCGAGGTAGGGGGCGTCGATGGTCATGAGCATGGAGGAGAACGCGAAGCCGGGGACACCGAGGTAGAGGACGGCGGCGGTGAAGGTGATGATGCGGTCCTTGAAGAGCTCGCGGGCGGTGAGGACGCACGCGGATGCACCAAGGAAGACAGAGAGGGCGGCGGGGGCGCGGATGGCGAACTCGGAGTTGCCGAGGATGGTGGTGGAGGCGCGGATGAGGAGTGCGACGCCGGGGCCCTTGGAGTAGTAGGACCAGTCGAGTCTTCGGGACCATTCCCAGTAGTGGGCCTCGTCTTCGATGAGGGTGAAGGGTGAGAGGTATTGCCAGAGGAGGGTGAGCGCGAGGACGAGTGTGAGGAGGGCGAGGGGTGCGAAGGGTTTGTCTGCGATGGTGAACCACCAGGGCGCGGGGTGCCTGTTGTTGGTGGTGGGTTGGTCCATCGTTTAGTTCCGTGCGACTTTTCGGTAGGCGCTGAGGGTGTAGACAATGAGGAGGAAGATCCCGAGCCAGAGGACGGGGAGGGCGACGGCGCCTGAGGCGTTGACGGACTGCTGTCCGCCCGAGATAAAGATGATGGTGAGCAGCGCGGGGAAGAAGCTCCAGAGGTAGACGACGAGCGGTTGTGCGTATCGGAGGCGGAGGGCGGTGATGGCGCCGGTGATGACCATCATGAAGCCCGCGGCGGCGAAGGCCCAGCGTTCGTGGAGTTTGGAGAGGATCTCGCGGTGCAGGTCCTGGATTGTTTTGTCGAGGCGGTTGGCAGTGTTGGCGATGCCTCGGTTGAAGGACTGCGCGGACTCGTCACGGTACGCGGCGGCTTCTTCGAGCAGCTCGGGGCTCTTCATTGCGAGGAGTGATTCGAGCGGGTCGCTGGCGACGCCGAGCCCGGTGTGGGTGATCTCGGCGCGTTCGGTGGGGGGGATGGAGCTGTCGGGGGGGCCGAGGACGAGGACTTCCTGCATTTTGAGCGAGAAGGCGAGCGTGGGTGAGAGCGAGGTGGCGGCGAGGGGGTCGAGCTTGGCGGCTTCGGGGGCGATCGCTGCGGACTTTGCCTGGAGTCGGTTGAGCTGTCCGGTGCGGGAGACGATCTCGATCTCGACTTGCCCGGTTTGTGCGAGCGGGTCGAGGACCCAGTCGCCGTGATCGGCGTGGATTCGTCGCGCGAGGATGGTGATTGTTTCTCCCGCGGAGGAGCGGAAGACGAGGGGGGCGCCGGCGCGTGCGTCCTGCGCGAGCCGGGTGTAGATGCGGAAGGAGGCGATGTCGCGTGCGAGGTCGACGCGCTTGTGGTCGACGAAGTTCATCTGGTCGGGGTCGTTGCGGAGGGTGTGCATCATCCGCGTGGTCATGAACTTTGGGTCGTCCTGGAAGACATTTGGGATGGGGATCGCGGGGGAGGTGAAGGACTCGCTGGTTCCGAGGTTGCCGTCGCGGTTGATGGTCATGTCCTTGAAGACCAGGACGACGCTCATGGCGTCGTCGTCGCCGATGCGTTCGCGGTCTTCGGCGCCGAGCGCCCAGACGGGGAGCATCATGATCCATGCTTGTTTGCTTGTGCCGTCGATCTTGACCCGTCCGGTGTCGTCTGCTTCGACCATGGCGACGCCGTCGAGGAGGAAGCGTTCGCGGATGGGGGATGATTTTTCGGGCTTCATCTCGACGACGAGGTCCGCGTGGATCTCTGTTTTTCCGATTTTGGCGGCTTCGCCCTGGCTGAGGGAGTTGACGAAGATCTGCGCGAAGTCGCGGGTGACCATGTGCTCCATGCGTTTGAGGAAGTCGGGGATGATGCGGTCGTTGAGGATGAAGAGAGAGCCGCCGATGGCGATGGCGCTGAGGAGCATGGGGAAGAGGAAGCGTTTGTGGGAGATGCCCCCGGCGTAGACGGCGGTGGCCTCGTTTTCGGAGGCGAGACGGTGGTAGGTGAGGGTGGCGGAGAACCCGGCGGCGAAGGGGAGGGCGTAGGCGAGCATGGGGGGGACGGCGAGCCCCATGAACTTGATGGCTTGTTCTGCGGTGAGCTTGCCGTCGGCGAGGGGCTTGACGGTGGTGGCGAACGCGATGGTGCACACGACGACGGCGGTGGTCAGCAGGAGCAGACGGAGGAAATCGAGCAGGATGGCACGCCAGAGCGTCCAGAGCATGGGCGATGGTAGGTGCTTGAGTCAGTTGGCGGGGGCGACTTCGACTTTGCCGCCGGGTTTGTCCATGATGGAGAGGCCCATCGCGGTGAGCTGGTCGCGGATGGCGTCGGCGGCGGCGAAGTCCTTGGACTGTTTGGCATCGCGGCGCTGGGCGAGGAGTGATTCGATTTCTTCGGAGGGGGTGACGCCGGGTTGGTAGAGGGCGATTCCGGTGTCTTGGGATTTGGGGAGCGGGCGGAAGATGACGCCGAGGATGTTGTCGATGAGATGGAGTAGACCTAGTTGCCATACACATGCGGTGGACTCATCAAGCATTTTCGACGAGTTTGCAACGGATAGGGGTTGGTTGGGAAGCGTGATGGTATTGGCTTCTTCTGTTGCTTTGTGTAATGCGCTTCCTTCTACTGTTTTGAAGCATGCTTCTAGAGCCGAGATTGCGCGTGCAATGTTTAAGTCATCGTTCATCCCATCGACGAACAGGCTTTGAAGTTGGTTCATGGCGGGAAACTGGATCGAAGAGTTATCATTGTCTACAGCATACTGAAGTCTCTTGGCAACGAATCGCCATCTCTCGATTCGTTTGGTGGAGTCTTTGAGTCCTTGCATCGAGAAGTCGGCGTTGGCGCGGTAGTGGGTTTTTATCAATTCCAATCGGATCGCGGCGGGGTCGATTCCTTTTTCGGTTAGTTCGCGCAGGGTGTACATGGTGCCTTTGGACTTGGACATCTTCTGGCCGTCGACCATGAGGAATCTGGGGTGGAACCAGTGGCGTGCGAAGGATTGGTTGTTTGTGAAGCAGCAGGACTGCGCGATCTCGCACTCGTGATGGGGGAAGATGTTGTCTTCGCCGCCGGAGTGGAGGTCGATGGTCGCGTGTGTGTGCGCCGCGGCGTCGAGCCCGCCGGGGACGAGGCGGTTGAGGGCCATGGCGGTGCATTCGATGTGCCAGCCTGGGTAGCCCTGTCCCCAGCCTTGGCAGGCGGGGTGTTCGGGGGCGGGCCATTTCATGGTGTGGGACTCGTCCTCTTTCCAGAGGAGGAAGTCGGCGGGGTGGTGTTTTTGTTGTTGGTTGGTGTCGTCGACGCGTCCACCCGCGCCGCCCTTGAGTTTGTCGAGGGTGTTGCCGGAGAGGTTGCCGTAGTCTTTGAATCGCTGGACATCGAAGTAGATCGCGCGGCTGCCGGGTTCTCCTGCGGTGTAGGCGCAGTGGTCGTCGAGGAGTTTGGCGATGACCTGTTTCATACCCGCGATGTTGTCGGTGGCGCGGGGCATGCGTGTGGGGTCGTTGTCGGCTTCGATGGCGACCTTGAGCCCGAGGGCTTTGGCGTCTTCCTTGAAACGGTTTTCATAGAAGCGCGCGATGGCGACGGGGTCGTTGGGGTTGATGTCGGTATCGGGGGGGAGCTTGCCGGATTTTTTGGATTCGAGGATGCGTTGTTTGGCGACTTCCATTTTGTCCGGGCCGCTGCCGTCGGCGGAGTCGTCGTCGGTCATGTGCCCGACATCGGTGATGTTCATGACATGGGTGACGGTGCGGGGACCAGAATGCGAACCGCTCGGAGATTCCAGCGTGCAGAGGGGGGATTCGAGCCAGCGTCTGAGGAGGTCTGCGGCGAGGAATGAGCGAAAGTTTCCGATGTGCGCGTCGTCGTAGACGGTTGGGCCGCAGGTGTAGAAAGTGATTTCTTGCGGATCGGCGGGGACAAAGGGTTGTATTTTCTTTGTCAGCGAATTGTAGAGGTGGAACGGCATGATCCATGATAGGATGCGGGTATGGAACGGATCCCCAAGAATCCGTCCCAGTCCGGGCAGGGGACGGCGCCGGGAAGTTCGGCCGCCCGTGGTGCGGCTCACGGCGCTGACTCGCTCAGCCTGATCTGGGACACGATCGTGTCCGACCCCGCGACGGGGGTGACGCTTATCGACGAGGATGGGCTGGTGCTGTTCATCAATGAGCAGTCGGTGCGGATCTTTCTTCCCGAGGGGCACACGGTTGACGATGTGACGGGCAGGACGATCACGGATCTGGGATTCCCGGAGCAGTGGGTCCGCGAGCGGCTGGAAATCTTTGAGGATCTCAAGGGCTCGACGGAATCGGTGTTGCTGCGGACGGTGTGGCAGGGTCGGCAGCAGTTCAGCTGGATGCGTCATATCGCGAGCGAGGACGAGAAGGGCAAGGCGCATTTCTTGGTGATCACTCGTCGGATCGCGGCGGGCGAGGAGGCGGAGTATCTGCTGCAGGGTGAGCACGAGGTGATCGAGTCGAACCTGATCCGGTTGGGGAGGCTGGACATCCTGACGAACCGCGAGCTGGAGGTGCTGACGCTTGTGGGGCAGGGGATGAGCACGAAGGAGATCGCGAAGGTACTGTTCCGGTCGGTCAAGACGATCGAGAACCATCGCGATTCGCTTGCGAAGAAGCTGGGGCGGGTGAAGGGCGTGGAGCTTGCGCGGATCGCTCGCGAGGCGGGGCTGATGCCCTCGGACGAGGACCGCGAGCGGGTCTGAGAGAGCTTATTTGCCAGGTTGGTCGGCGGCTTGTTCGATCGTTGAGGGCTCTGCGCTCTCGTCGTCCTGCGCGAGCGAGATGCGGAGGCTGATGACACGGGTGGGTTCTGCCTCGAGGATCTCGATCTCGATGGGTCCGGCGCGGAGGGTTTCGCCGACATCGGGGATACGCCCGGCGGTGGTGTTGACGAAACCGGCGACGGTGTCGTAGTCGTCGGACTCGGGGAGCTCGATGCCGATGGAGTCGAGCTCGTCGTTTGCGTCGTCGATGTCGGTGCGTGCGTCGATGACGGCGGATCGTGCGTGCTCGTTGACAACGACGCCGCCGACCTCGTCCTCGGGGCCTTCGTATTCGTCCTGGATCTCGCCGAAGATTTCTTCGACGATGTCCTCGATGGTGACGAGCCCGGAGGTCCCGCCGTATTCATCGATGATGATGGCGATGTGTACTTTGTCTGCGAGGAGCTGTGCGAGGAGCTCGCGGACGGTTTTGGTCTCGGGGACGAAGGTTGGTTCTCGGAGGATGTCGCCGAGGACGAAGGTCTGCCCGTTGTTGCCGTGCTGCGTGATCCAGCGGAGGAGGTCTTTGGCGTAGACGATGCCGCGGATCTGGTCGAGGCTTTCTTCGTAGACGGGGACGCGTGAGTGTCCGTGCTCGTCGATGTAGCCCTGGACCTCGGCGAGGTCGTCGGTGTAGCGGAGGGCGTCGACCTCTGTCCGTGGGGTCATGATGGATTCGACGAGTGTGGAGCGGAACTCGACGACGGCTTCGAGCATGTCGCGTTCTGTTTCGTCGATGTGCCCGTCGAGCTCTCCCTCGGTGACGACGGAGAGGATCTGGGCGCTGATCTGCAGGTCGTCCGATTTTTCGTCGGCGTCGGAGAGTCTTCGGATAACCTCGTTCATGAACGCGCCGATGGGGAGGACAGGGGTGAAGAGCGCGTGGAGGACCCGGATGGGGAGGGCGAGGATGACGACGGTGCGTTCGCCATTGTGCTTCGCGACGCCGAAGGAGACAAGGGTCGAGAAGACCCAGAGCACGATATTGCTCAGCGCGAGCCCGATGGCGATCGACACCCAGCCCGGGGTCTGTTCACCCCGCATAGCGCCGGCCCAGAACACCATGGAGACGATGGTCATGGACTGGAAGACGAGGCGGAGCATGGCGATGGGGGCGGCGTGCCCTTCGGGGTCTTTCTGGATGATGTCGAGTCGGGAGAGCTTGGCTTGGTGGGCGTCCTCGCCCGCGGCGGAGGCGAGCTTGGAGCGTGAGAGGGTGGAGAGCGCGTAGACAACGGACCCGCTGATTGCAGAGCCGACGACCATGAAGGCCGCGAGGATGAGCCACCAGCCCGCGGTCATGGGGTGTTCTCCCGGGTGTTGCCTTCGAAGAGTGCGTCGAACCCGGCGGCGTTGAGGAGCTGGTCCTCGCGTGCGTGCATCGCTTGGTAGTCTTCTTCGGTGTGGTCGTCGTATCCGAGGCAGTGGAGGACGCCGTGGACGATGTAGAGGAGGAGCTCGTGCTTGGTGTCGTGATTGCGGGTCTGCGCCTGGCGTTGCGCCTCGTCTGCGCAGACGAAGAGATCGGCGTCGAGGACCTTTGATGTATCCGCGGGCTGGTCGTGAGCGAGATCGAAGGTGAGGACATCGGTGGTCGAGTCGAGAGCGCTGTACCGGTTGTGTGCTTCGCGCATGCGGCGGTCGTCGACGACGCTGACACGGATCTCGCCGGTGTTGGGGAGTGATGCGCAGACACGGTTTGCCGCGTCGGTGAGCCACGCGAGGGAGGGCGCATCGAGCGAATGATTGGTATCGAGGATCTCAACCGTGAGCGTGCGTGTCGGGGTGTCCGGTGCGCGGGTCGATGGTGATGGGTCGTCGTCCATTGAGTTCGTCATGCGGGCGCTGCGTGGGAGCAAACACTGCTCTGGAGCATGGCCGGGGGGCGCTGCCGGAGTGGCTATCGACCTGATTCGAGTCGAAGTGGGAAGTGTATCCACAGCTTCGGCGCAGAAAAAGTAACAAATAGAATCCAAACAAACAGTTTCGGAATGTAAAATTAGGCACTTTTTATCCCCAAAGGCCGATATGAGAACCACAGGCGGGGTTTGCCCGTACATTATCTAGATCTCTCTCTCCTCCAGCGGGGTGCCGTGGACCCATGGCACCCTGCTTTCTTTTTGCGCGGTCTTCACGGTGAATCGCTCGCGGGGGTGTTGCGGGGCAATGATGCATTGAGCGGGACCGACGGCGGAGAGGGCAGTGCATGAACAATGAGCGGGTTGTGGTCACAGGGGCAGCGGGGTTTATCGGGTCGCATGTGTGCGAGGCGCTATCGGCGCGGGGGGCGTCGGTGCTCGGGGTGGACTGCTTTGATCCGTACTACGCGCGGGCGATCAAGGAGGACAACCTTTGCCGGCTCCGAGCGTCGGATGCGTTCGCGCTTGCGGAGCTTGATATCACAAGGACGGATGAACTTATTGCTGCGATGCGTGGGTTCGGCGCGACGGGTGTGATCCATCTTGCGGCCAAGGCCGGGGTGCGTCCGAGCATCGCGGATCCGGTTGGGTACGCGATCGCGAATGTGGTCGGCACGCAGTCGGTGCTGAGCGCGTCGAGCGCGTGCGGGTGTTCTCGTGTGGTGTGCGCGTCGTCGAGTTCGCTGTACGGGAACAACGAGAAGGTGCCGTTCTCGGAGGGGGACGCGGTGGAGCACCCGATTTCGCCGTATGCATCGACGAAGCGTTCGTGCGAGCTGGTCGGGTTTACGCACCACCACCTGACGGGGCTGGCTATTTCGATGCTGCGTTTCTTTACGGTCTTCGGGCCGAGGCAGCGTCCGGATCTTGCGATCAGTCTGTTTCTTGGGCGGATCGCGCGGGGGGAGCCGATCCGGATGTTTGGGGACGGGTCGATGAGCCGGGACTTTACTTATATTGATGATATTGTGGGGGGCGTGCTGCGTGCGTACGAGCGGACGCCGGGCTTCGGGTATCGGGTGTGGAACCTTGGTGGTGATCACCCGATGCGGCTCGACGAGCTGATCGCGACGATCGGTGAGGTGGTGGGGCGTGAACCGATCATCGAGCGGGCGCCGATGCAGGCGGGTGATGTTGATCGGACCTGGGCGGATCTGACTCGTTCGGGTTCGGAGCTTGGATATTCACCCAAGACGGCGGTGCGTGAGGGGATCGAGCGTCAGTGGGCGTGGATGGAGCCGAGGCTGTCTCTGGCCGGTGGCGGGTAAGGAGCGGGATGGGGAAGAAGCCGACGATTCGGGTGGTGCGGAACATGGCGCGATCGGGGGGGACCCTGATCGGCAAGTGCATCGGGTGCATGGATTCGGTGGTGCTCTTGAGCGAGGTGCACCCGGCGAACCTGAAGGTGACCAAACCGATGGTGCAGGCGAGCAAGTGGTTTGATCTCATCCCTAAGCGGACGCTCGCGGTTTGGCGGATGGGTAAGGCGCCGAGCATGATGCAGTTCATCAGCGTGTGTCAGCAGACGGCGGAGTCGCGGGGGAAGACGCTGGTGGTGCGTGACTGGTCGCATCTGGATTACATTGGAGTGCCGTTCGCGACGCCGGGCTATGGGTTTGGGCTGGGCGAGTCGCTGGAGAGCGCGTTTACGGTGAAACAGATCTCGACGACGAGGCACCCGGTGGACCAGTATCTCTCGATGCAGTCGTTCCCGGGTCTCGAGGATCTTGTGCCGATCGAGATGTACCTGAAGGGGTGTGCGGCGTTCGCGGAGTTCGCCAAGGCGAATGGCTTTGTGCGCTACGAGGATTTTACGGACGATCCGGACGCGGCGCTGCGGACGATCTGCGGGGCGATCGATG
Source organism: Phycisphaerales bacterium (assembly GCA_020427745.1). Lineage (GTDB taxonomy): Bacteria > Planctomycetota > Phycisphaerae > Phycisphaerales > UBA1924 > UBA1924. The sequence continues at coordinate 11,827 of JAGQOC010000168.1, forward strand.
TTGAGTTTGATCCTGGGTATCAGGATCGGTGGCACAAGTACACGACGATCACGGGCGACAACCCGACGACCGGCGGGCGGTCGACAACGGCGACGGAGATCCGATCGATGGCGCGCAAGCCTGTGGACGCTGCGTTGATGGACGCGTTCCGCGCGTGCGCGGATTATGCGAAGACCTGCAAGCTTTTGGGTTATGAGGAGTAGCCGAACTCCTGAAGGGCGTCGGCGAATGCTTCGTTGAACTTTTCATCGAGCCCGGGGGCGACCGCATCGAGTGATTGGTTGCTCTTTCCCGCGTTCATGAAGTAGGCACCCTTGGTCGCGGCGCGCTGGGAGCCGACGAAGAGGCGTTTGTTGAGGTCTGACTTGGAGCGGTCGTGCTTCTCGCGGATCTCGAGGGCACGCATCGCGTCGAAGCTGGTCGCTTTGAGGACGCGGGCGATGAGGGCGTCATCGTGGTCGATCTCGAGGAATGTGAGGAGCTTGCGGAGCTCGGTTTCGGGGTTGGTCTTGAACAATTCGTACCGGAGCTGGAGGACCGGGAAGCGGGTGGTGGTGCGCCAGGAGCGGGCGTTGGTCGCCCAGTCGGCGTGTCCTTGGATCTTCCAGTCGGGGTCGCCGCCGTTGGCGATGAACTGCTCTGCGTAGACGCGTTCGTGGATCTGTGCGGCGCCTTCTGCGGTCATCTTCCGGTAGTTGAGTGCGCTGAGCAGGACATCGCGTGGGTTGCGGATGATGTGGATCGCGCGGATGGTTTCATCAAGCTTGGGGTGGTTTTCGGTCAACGCGAGGTGGGTCTTTGCGAAGAGGTGGTTGTTTTCCGGCGGGTCCATCGGGAGCTGGCGGTGGATGTCGGGGATTTTGCGGGCGATGTCGATGGAGCTCTTGGGTTCGCCGAAGAGCGCGGTGTAGATCATGAAGCGGAGCCAGGTGTTGCCGCTCTTGGGG
>JAGQOC010000169.1 GCA_020427745.1 Phycisphaerales bacterium
CGCTACCGCGCCTGCCCGCTGCTCAAGCAGCTCGTCACCGCCGGACGCCTCGGCGATAAATCCGGTCGGGGTGTCTTCGAGTACTCCAAGTAAGGACGATCCATGCCCTCAATCGCGCAGCTCGAAAAGCTCCTCACGCTCGAACCCGACGATGCTTTCCTGCTCTACGGGCTCGCGCAGGAGCACGCCAAGCTGGGCGATCACCAGAAGGCGATCGAGTACTTTGACAAGACGCTCGCTGCAGATCCGGACTATGTCTACGCCTACTACCACAAGGCTCGATCCTTGGAGTCGCTCAATCAAATCGACGACGCGAAGTCGTGTCTGCAGATTGGCCTTGAGACCGCCAAGCGGGTCGGCGATGCAAAGGGGACATCCGAGATCTCTGGGTTCCTCGCCGGGCTCGGGTGATGGCCTATTCGAAGCGGCTGCCGCCGCAGGTGAATCTGAAGCGACTGAAGAACGACGGTTCGGAGACAATCACCGGGCTGCCCTCCTGCCGCGACGACCCCGCTCGCGTCACCGTCATTGTCTCCTCCAAACGCATCGGACGGATTCTCATCGAAACAAAGACCAAGCACCGGCTCACCAAAGGGATGCGATGGTCGTCCGAACTCCGGGACGCCCTCTACGAGGAGCTTACCCGCCAGAACGCATTGCGATCCGCGGTTCGGATGCTCACGCTCAGCGCTCGCAGCCGCGTGGATCTCGAGCGTTCGCTCATCGGGCGCAGCCACCCGCGAGAGGCGGCCGTCTGGGCGGTCGAGAGGATGGACGCAATGGGGGCGATCGATGACGAGCTGTTCGCGGCCGGTCTGGTGCGCCGCGAGCTGGTTCGCAAGCCCGCCGGTCGTCGGCTGCTGGAGTCTAAGCTCCGCGCCAAGGGTGTATCCGACGACATCGCTCAGCGTGTGATCGACGAGGCGCTCGGCGAGCGGGATCCGTATGAAGACGCGATGAAGATCGCTACCCGAGCCGTCAGGGCGATGGGCGATTCGCTCGAGCGAGAGAAGAAGTACCGCAGGCTCACCGGGAAGCTCGCGCGTCGGGGGTTCGATGCCGATGTCGTGCGCCGGGCGGTGGAGGCGGCGTTGCGCGAATGCGATTGATTACTGGAAGAGCTCGACCTTGTCGAGCACGGGGTTGAGTAGCTTGGTCCAGGTACTGTTGCCGGTCAGGTCCTCGGACTGGTTGAGGAAGCCCGTGTTGGCGGACTTGATCTTGGGGCCGAAGGCTTCCCAGAGCCATTTGCGTTCCTCGGGTGTCGTGCTCGCGAGGGTGTTGTAGGCGGATTTGAGCTGGTCGATCGTCGGCTCGATCATGTCGATGAAGTTCAGCACGCCCTGCAGGCTGTTGATGTCGCCGAGCATCGCGGTCAGGTCCGTCAGGTTGCTGATGTACGAGTTGGCGGCGTCCTTGACCAACGGGGAGAGAAGTTCCATGGCTGTCGGGGAGCTGAGCAGGTTCCCGAGCTGGGCGGTCTCGCACCCGGACATCGCCGGCAGGGGGACGAGGATCGCGGTGCAGAGGACGGTTGAAGCGACGAGTCGGCGTTGCATTGTGAGCTCCCTTCGTGATTGATGCGATGATACACGATCAGGCAGGTGTGCGGAGAGGGCGGGGTTTTGGTATAGTGGGCTCAAAGGAGAATCTGCTATGGGATCAGGGATCAATCCAGGGATTATTGTGGCGATTGTTGTTGGGTGCGTGGTGGCGATCGGGGCTGGGGTGATTCTTGCGATGAAGGGATCGAAGGGGTCGGATGATCATGGGGACAAGCGGGGCTGATACGGATAGAGAGATCGTCCGGGGGTTTGCGCTCGCGTTGGACCGGGAGGATTACGCGGCGGCCGAAGCGGCGCTCGCGCCCTCGTGTGTCTATCTGCTGCGTGGGGAGCGGATCGAGGGGGCGGGGGCGATCGTTGCTTCGTACAAGGGGAACGGGGACGCGGCTCGCGCGTTCGATGAGATCGCGTACGGCAGTTCGGTGCGCGATGGGGATGATGGGCGGGTTGTGATCGAGTTCTGGGATGAGCTTGTGCACCGCGGGCGCCGGCATCGGCATGTGTGCGAGCAGTGGGTGCGGGTCGAGGGCGGGGCGATCGTCGCGATCGAGCACCGGGATCTGGCGGGGGAGGCCGAGGCGCTCGCGGCGTTCAGGGCTTGGTGTTTCGGTCCGTGATCGTGTGGCGAGGAGGAGTTTGGACGCGGCGCGTTGGATGGTCTGCGCTTCGGTTGCGTTCTTGGGGTCGCATTTGCAGATGTCGTTGAGTTTGCACAGCGCGTACGTTCTTGATTCGGTCTCGATGAGGGATCGGCGGGCGGTGTTGATGCGCTCGAAGTTGGCGCGTGCGGTTTGGAAGGTTTCGGATTCGAGGATGTCGGCGAGTTGGGCGAGTTTGAGGCCGTGGATTTTGCACAGGTCGAGGGTGGCGAGTTGGGCGCGGAGGAGATCCTCGAGGAGTTCGTTGGTCAATGTCGGTTTCTGCGATTCGTGTTCCATGGTTGGAATTGTCGCAGATCGGCGGGGCGGCACAAGGGTGGTGTTGAGAGGACGGGAAGTTTGCGCACGAGGGTGGAAAAATCTCACTTCAAGCTTGGATAGTGGGGAAATAGTTGATCCTATTTCTCAGAAAATAACTCGTCATTCTCATCATAATTTTTGTCGATGTCAAAAATATAAGGAAGGCCGAGCAATTTTCTTGCGGCATTAAACTCGCCCTTCGGAGAATCTTGTTCCATCTCAATCAAGGGCATTGACATGAGCTCGCGGAAAAACTCAGGGTCCGAACTCGCCGCACTAACTCGCTCGACAAAATCATCAGAGTTGCTGGAAGTCTCAAGGAAATTAGTTGCTTGTTCAAAGTCAATGCCGAACATGTCATTCAGCCAACGGAAGACCCTTAGGCCTCTAATTTTAGCAATTGTCTTGCTTCGTCTCAATTTTTGGTTCTCTGCTTGAATTAGTTCTGCAGCACCTTGGACATCGATTTTTGAAACGACCTGCTCAAGGTATGTTCGCAATGTGTCGTTGACTTCGGAGAGTTGAGAAACCTGATTTGCGAGTGATGAAAGTTGCTGTTGCGAACTTCTCCTAGTTAGCAACTCGCGGAACAAGCCTGCCCACTGTTCGCGGAGCCATGACTCAATTTCTGTAAATCTATCAAATTGATGGGTAGGATTGTTTCGTTTTTTGGAAAATATCTCATCAAGAAAATGAAAGATATTGACAGAGTCTACATGGGCATACTTAATCTTGTTTAGATCTCGATTGCGCTTAAAGGTTTCGTACTCAGATTGGACCGCTCGATCAACCAAAATAAATGTTGGCACATCGGAAGATTGGGCAGCATCAAATTCTTTTTTTGTAATGCTTTCGTACCGTTCATGGATTATGCTAGGCGGAAGTTTGCTGTGTTCGCTTGAAGCAATCGAGCCATATCTACCGCCAACAATTAAGAGGTAAATGTCGGCAGAGATAGCCTCTCGATAACAAGATTCGTCAAGGGGCATGTCTGGGTGATATGCAATCTCACCCTTTTCCGAAAGGATAGGCTCAAATCCCAAAGATTGAATAAATCTGTCAAGTGAAGCTCTGACATGCTTTAGATCGTAGTAAGTTGAGCTTACAAATATTCGTGGTTTAGCCATGTTGTACTTCCAGTTTGAAATACTTGTGGTTGAGCTAGCAAATCACCACTCCGGCCCACCCGTGTACCGCCCGTAGATGTCGGCGAGGGCTTGGACCATTTCTCCGAGGGTGCAGTTGGCGAGGGCGCCTTGGACGAGGGTGGGCATGACATTCTCGTCGTTGCGGGCGGCGTTGCGGATCGCGTCCAGCGCGCTGTTGACGGCGGCGGGGTCGCGGCGGTCCTTGAAGTCCTTGAGGCGTGCGACCTGGTCGGTCTCGACCTGCTCGGAGATGGTGAGGATCTCGACCTGGCGGTCCTCGTTGGGGTCGATGTATTCGTTGACGCCGACGATGATGCGGTCGCCGGCTTCGCATTCTTCGCTGAAGCGGTAGGAGGCCTCGGCGATTTGTCTGCGGAAGTAGCCCTTGTGGATGCCGTTGACGCAGCCGCCGTCGTCGATGGAGGAGGTGGTGGCGTGTTCGGGTTTCCACGGGCCTCGCCCCATGTTGTCGATCTCTTCGATGTAGGCGAGTGCTTCGGCTTCGACCTTGTCGGTGAGTGCTTCCATGAAGTAGGAGCCGCCGAGGGGGTCGGTGGTGCGGGTGACGCCGGTTTCGTGGGCGAGGATCTGTTGGGTGCGGAGTGCGATGGTGACGGCTTGTTCGGTTGGGAGCCCGAGTGTTTCGTCCATGGAGTCGGTGTGGAGTGACTGGCAGCCGCCGAGGACGCCGGCCATTGCCTGGTAGGCGACGCGGACGATGTTGTTGTAGGGCTGCTGCTCGGTGAGCGAGCAGCCTGCGGTCTGGACATGGGTTTTCATGAACCAGGAGCGCTCGTTTTTCGCGCCGTAGCGTTCGCGCATCATGCGGGCCCAGATGCGGCGTGCGGCGCGGAGTTTGGCGATCTCTTCGAAGAACTCGTTGTGGGCGTTGAAGAAGAAGGAGAGGCGTGGGGCGAACTGGTCGATGTCGAGCCCGCGGAGGAGGCATGCTTCGACATATTCCATGCCGTCGCGGAGGGTGAAGGCGAGTTCCTGGGTTGCGGAGGAGCCGGCTTCACGGATGTGGTAGCCGGAGATGGAGACGGAGTTCCAGCGGGGGACATGGGTGGATTGGAACTCGATGGTGTCGACGACGAGTTTGGTTGATGCTTCGGGTGGGTAGATGAACTCGTTCTGCGCGTGGAACTCTTTGAGGATGTCGTTTTGGAGTGTGCCTCCGAGGGTGTCCCAGGAGATGTTTCGTTGCTTGGCCATCGCGAGGTACATTGCCCAGATGACGGCGGCGGGGCCGTTGATGGTCTGGGAGACTGTCACTTGGTCGATGGGGATATCGGCGTAGAGGCGGTGCATGTCTTCGATGGTGTCGATGGCGACGCCGCACTTGCCGACTTCGCCCATGGAGAGGATATCGTCGGAGTCGCGCCCCATGAGGGTGGGGAGGTCGAAGGCGGTGGAGAGCCCGGTGTTGGCGGCGGTTTTGGTTTTGGTCTGGGCGAGGATGTATTTGAAGCGTTGGTTGGTGTCGTCTGCGGAGCCGAAGCCGGCGAACTGGCGCATGGTCCAGAGTCTTGTGCGGTAGCCCTGGGGGAAGAGCCCGCGGGTGTAGGGGTACTGGCCTGGATTGGCGATGTCGCGGTCGTAGTTCTGGAGGGATGTGGGGAGGTCGTCCGGTGCGTAGAGGGGGTTGAGGACGAGCCCGGAGATGGTGACGGCGTGGGGGTCGACGGTGCCGTTGATGGGGTCGATGCCGGGGCCGGCGATATTGGAAGTGGTGGACATGGGATCACTCCGGGTGGGGTGCTGGTTTGTTTGTGTATTGTATGATTTGGCGCAAGGGCAAGCAACCGTTGGGTTTGGAACGGTTGGGGTTGGTTGCTTGTTTGCGGGGTTGGGTTAGCTGCCTGCGGCGG
>JAGQOC010000170.1 GCA_020427745.1 Phycisphaerales bacterium
CCCGATCACGGTTGTGGTTTCTTGCGCGCACGGGTGCGCGCAAGATTATGAAAGCACACACACCGAAGTCCCCGTATGTTCACCCCGGTATCGCAACAAAGATCTGGAGGAGATAAAAGTGAACAAGCAAGGGTATCGGACGATGGTGTGTGTGGTGTCGGCAGTCGTGGCGATGACGGGCGCGGCGAACGCGGGGACAATCGATCCGAGGGGGGTGTATTTCCATCGGTTCACGGGGCCTTCGAGCGGGGCCGAGTGGATCCATATCTGGGACATCGAGGGGGATAACCGGTACCGGTTCTCCGATGTTCGTGGTTTCGCGCCCTACGACGGCGAGATCCTCAGCAACGGTCAGATCACATGGGATACCGGCGGCGGCCAATCCGGGTCCGGGATGTTCACTTCCCAGAACGAAGCGACGCAGACGCTGGTCTACTTCGGCGGCAACTACGCATCGACTCTCCGTCGAGCGCCGGGGACAGACGCGAGTTTCATTACACGCATCGATTCAAGGACCAATGGTGATGCTTCCATTGCTGGGGGGTGGGATCTGCAGATCAAGGAGTTGGACCCCGAGACGGGCGAAGTTCTCAGCGAATCGACCATGGGCGCGACCGCGAGCGTCACCGATGATCGGCTGAGGCTCACCTACGACGACGGGACCTACTTCCAGGGCGTCTTCGAGGAGGACGATCATGCCGGGTTCCGCGTCGTGCTCCCGAACGGCGGGCTTGTGCCCGAGTTCCGATCGTTCGCGGGCAGCGAGACGAGCCTGACGATGAATCTGCTCGGGGACTTTCGGATGACCGGGGAGGACTCGTTCAACGCGACCTTCCTCACACAGTCTCGGACCACCCCGGGGTCGCACACGATGGGTGTGTATGTGATCACCGGCACGCGAGCGGTCCCCGCGCCGGGGGGCGTCGGGGTGCTCGGTGTTGCCACGGTCCTCGTTGCTCGGCGCCGGCGTGGGCGGTGATTACTGCCCGCCGGTCATCGGCGGGTAGCGGAACTCTTCCTTGACGATCTTGCCGTTCTCGACGGTGTAGTTGGCGACCTCGCGCATATTCATGCGGGGGAAGCTGCCGTCCTTGGACTCCATGTCGAGATCGAAGATGACGGAGAAGCCGTCGGGCCCGACGAAGGGCCCGGTGACCTCGCACGAATGGCAGGTCACGCCGGCCTGCCACTGTTTGTACTTCTCAACAACAGCGTCGCGTCCGACATAGACCTTGCCGTCGCCCTCGATGGAGGTCCAGCCCTCGGCGAAGTGCTTGTCCCAGATTCTCGCGTCGTAGTCGACAAAGTCGCAATCGGGGTCGCCGGTCTTGCAGTGCTCGACGAGGTCGTTGGCGATCTGGGTGATGGTCTCGAGTGGGGTGGTCGTGGTCATGGGGTACTCCTTGGGTGTGTGTCGCCCGGTGCGTCCGGGGAGGAGCGTGAGTCTACCAAGGATGGCGCAGGTTCGCAAGTTTTATTTGGTAAATATTCGGTATTAAGAGATGGTGAGTGTGGGCTTGGTCTGTCCCCGGTGCATGCTGGCGAGGGTTGCTTGGGCGATGAGCTGATCGGTCATGCTGGTGAGGGCGGCGGGGAGCTGCTCGCCGCCGGCGGTTGCGGGGTCGAAGTTCTTGGTGGGTGTCCCCGCGTCGGAGTTCTTCCGCAGCGGCATGTTGATCGGGATCGCGCCGAGGAACGGGAGCCCGAGTTTCTGCGCCATCTGCTGGGCACCGCCTCGTCCGAAGATGTCGTACTCCTTGGTCTGGCCTTTATCGTCTGGGTCACCGATGAAGTAGGACATGTTCTCGACGACGCCGAGGACTTCGACACCGAGGGACTTGAACATGTTGACCGCACGCACCGCGTCGTCCTGGGCAACCTGCTGAGGGGTGCAGACCACCACAGCGCCCGCGAGCTGCACGCTCTGCGCGAGGGTCAGCGGCACATCGCCGGTGCCCGGGGGGAGGTCGATGATGAGGTAGTCGAGCTCGCCCCATTGCGTGCGCTCGATGAGCTGGTGGAACGCGCCGTGCGCCATCGGGCCGCGCCAGATGAGGGGCTTGTCGGTTTCTACAAGCTTGCCCATCGTGATTGCTTTGACATCGTGCACAAGGAACGGCTGGAGGGCACCGTCGATAACGACCTGGTCGATGGCCTGGAGCCCGAGCATCGTGGGGAGTGACGGGCCGTAGATATCGCCGTCGAGGATCCCGACGCTGTATCCCTTGCGGGCGAGCCCGATCGCGAGGTTGACCGCGATGGTTGATTTACCGACGCCCCCTTTTCCTGCGCCGACGGCGATGATGCTCTTGACGCCCGGCACGCCGTTGGCGGCGGAGTTCTGCGGCGGGGTGGGTGCGCCGGGGATTTGCTCTTTGGTCTGCGTTGGCTTCACGCTGCCCGCGGGGTCACCCTTGAGTTTCATGATGACCTGTCCGCTGTGATCGACGAAGTCGATGATGAGTGCAAGGTCATGGACGCCCTGTTCTTTGGCGTTGGCTCGGATGGCGGCGTCCATCACCGCGCCGAGTTTGGAGAGGGTTTCCCTTGGCGGCTGAGGGGTTGCCGCGTCCTTGGTCATCGAGATCCGTACCGAGGCGTGCTCGTCGCAGACCGCGATATTGAGGACCGCGCCGCTGGAGACCGGGTCCTCGCCGGTGGGGAGCATGACGGTTGAGAGTGCGTCGCGGATGTGGTCTTTGGTGAGGGTCATGGGCGTCTTTGGGTGAGGGGATGTGCCGCTTGTAGGGGCGTCGGGCTGGCGGTTTTTGCTGAAAAAACCGGGATTGCGGGGTCGGTTCGGGGTGGAATGAATACTAGTCGCGATCGTCGGTCGAAAGGGTGTGCAATACGCCCGATTGGGTGGCGTTGAGCGGGGTGACGAAACAGAACACACCCAACGAACTCTTGTGGAGACGACACATGAAACGAACAACCAAGATGGCAGCGATGGCGGTTCTCGCGTTCAGCGGCTTGGCGATCGCCGGCCCCGACGATACCGCCAAGAACGACGACGCCCAGGCACTCCGTGGACCACGCGTCCACCAGCAGGGCGACGGCGAGCAGCGCCGGATGCGTGATCGCGACGGGATGATGGGCGAGGGTGAAGAACACGCACGCGATCGCAGAGAGATGGAGGGACGCGAGGGCGGTCCCATGGCGGGGCGCGGGCAGGAGGTCCGTGAGATGCTCGGGGCGCTGCGGGCGCTCAAGAACGCCGAGGGGGACCTGACGCTCACCGAGGATCAGGAAGCGCAGATCAAGAAGATCGGCGAGGAGCACCGCGCCGCGGTCAAGGCCTACATGGACGAGCACAAAGCAGAGCTGGACGCGATCCGGGAGGAGATGAAGCCGGGCGAGGACGGCGAGCGACCGAGCCCCGAGGCACGCCAGGCCGCGATGGAAAAGGTGAAAGCCATCATGGAAGGCTCGCCCGCTGATGGCCGTGCGAAGAAGCAGATCATGGGTGTCCTGAGCGAGGACCAGCAGAAACTCGTCAAGGAAACCATCAAGAAGCAACGCGAGCGCGTCGAGGAACGACGGGCGCGCGCCGCGGAGCGGATGGGCGAGGGCGGCGAGCGTCCGGAGCGCCGCGAGCGAGCGGGGGAGCGCCGTGAACGCCCGGACGATGCGGCGGGCGACGACATGCCGCCCCCACGCCGGGCACGAGAAGGCGAACGCCCCGAGCGTAAACGCTCCGCGAAGCCCGCGGACGATTGAACCGAGTTGTTGACATACCCGGCGGGGTGCCCGCCGGCACGGATCCCGATTCCGCGTGGGGCTGCATTCCGAGAGGGTGCAGCCTCTTTTGTTTTGGCTTGGCTAGCTCGTTGCCAGCTCGCTCATCGAGATGGTGACGGGGACGAAGCTGCGTGAGACGCGGGCGGTGAACTCGTCCTTGAACTTCTCCATGATTGTGCGCATCGCCCAGTTGTTGCCGTCGGCGAGCCCGCAGATCGTGGTGCCGGGCATGGAGCCCATCGAGCACGCGACCTCCATCGCGAGATCGAGGTCCTTGGTCTTCGCGTCGCCCTGCTCGATGCGGGTCATGAGCTGGTAGAGCCAGCCGGAGCCCTCTCGGCAGGGGGTGCACTGCCCGCAGGACTCGTGCTTGAAGAAACGGGAGATGTTGCGGGCGACGGCGACCATGTCCGTGTCCTCATCGAACACGGTCGGGCCGGCGGTGCCGAGCCCGAGGACATTGCACTTGCGTCCGATGTCGAAGTCCATCGTCGCGTCGTACTGGTCGGTGCCGAGGATGCCCATCGAGACCCCGCCGGGGATGGCGGCCTTGAACTTCTTGCCGTTGCGGATCCCGCCGCAGAACTCTTCGACGAGTGTGCGGAGCGGAATCCCGAGCTCGAGCTCGTAGCACCCGGGTCGTGCGACATGCCCGGAAACGCCCATGAGCTTGGTGCCGTAGGACGGCGGGCCGCCGATGGAGGATTCGACGCCGAGCTCGTTGTACCACTTCGCGCCACGCTCGATGATCGAGGGGACTGCGGCGAGGGTCTCGACATTGTTGATGATCGTGGGACGCCCGAAGAGCCCCTTGAGCGCGGGGAACGGGGGCTTGATGCGGGGCCACCCGCGTTTGCCCTCGATGCCCTCGAG
>JAGQOC010000171.1 GCA_020427745.1 Phycisphaerales bacterium
CGCAAGGGCATCAACCCCTTCACCAAGGAAGAGACCATCTTCAAGGCCAAGCCCGCACGCAATGTCGTCAAGGTCCGCCCGCTCAAGGGGCTCAAGGACCGCGTGTAATCCACGCAAACTGAACTCACGATCAACACAACCCCCGGTCACGCCGGGGGTTGTTCTTTTGGCTTCCGAAGAAGCAGCAGCCCCGCCTCGACGATGATCCAGATCTCCAGCACGAGCATTACCACGGACATCCCGAGCAGGAACAGGTTATCCGCCGCCGCAAACGACCGGGCGAGCAGCACAACCGCATACCCGGTCATCACGAGCATGAACACCATGGGCACCGCGCTGACCCAAGCCGGGCGTTCGGACTTCACGAGCCACACGGTCACCACCAGCAACGCGAGCCCGGCAAGCAACTGGTTCGTCGCGCCGAAGATCGGCCAGAGCTTGAGACCGCCGAGACCCGCCTGATCCCACCGCCATTCATAGATCATCGCACCAAACTGCCGCCAATCTTCGTGCCACAGCAACTGCCCACTGATGTAAGCTTTCTCTTCCTCACGAATAATGTGGAACCCATCACTCAGAGCGAAGGCCAGAGCGGACACCACCGCAATCAGCGTTGCTCCGTACCGATTCGCGATCAGCAGACGCACTCGCCCGATGATCCCCGGCTTCCGGATCCACTCGTTGCCATTACACTCCGGGCAGGATGCCGAGCCATCGAGCCCCGCACGCGGGTACCCGCACCCGGCGCACTGCGTCCCGTCGCTCCTCGCCCGCGGCGCGGCGAGCTCGCTGATCAGGTACCGCTGAAGACGCGTCGCGCTATCCAGCGTCGTCGCGGCGAAGCTCGCGATGAACACCCCCATCAGCGTGATCGCAAAGCCGTGGTTCACACCGATTGCCTCCATCATGTTCGCGCTGCCGACGACGAACGGCTCCAGCTTCGCCCCCAGCCCCGCATCCCCGCCCCACTGCCGGTAGTACTGCATCCAGTGCGTGTGACCGTCGTCCGCCGCCATCCCGATCCCGGCGACGCACGCGATAACCACCAGCACCGCGAGGAACCCCTCCGTCAGCATCGCGCCGTACCCGACATACTGGGCATCCCCTTCCGTTCGCAGCTGCCGGCTGGAGCACCCGCTCGACACCAAGCAATGGAACCCGGACACCGCACCACACGCGACCGTGATGAACAGGAACGGCATCATGGGCGGCGCCGTGCTGCCAGTCGAGGAGACCTCTGGTGCAAGCCGCACCGCGTCCGCAACGATCGGCGGGTGCGCAATCAGGGCCCCCAGAACAAGCAGCCCCATCGCGACGAGCAACTGCCACGCGTTGATAAAGTCCCGCGGCTGCAAGAGCACATCCACCGGCAGAACAGACGCGATAAAAACATACACCATCAGGATCAATGTCCACCACCCGATCACCGAGAGCTGCTGGGTCATCACGGACGGGAATATCTCCCCCGGAACATGCGACGCGCCGTACCAGATGGTCGCGTACATCAGCCCCACCGCAACCACCGCCCCGAGCACAAGCGGTAAGCCTCGGCGCATCCAGATCCCCAGCCCCACCGCGATGGGGATCTGCGCGAATACAGGGACAACACTCGACGGGTAGAGCTTGAAGATCGTCGCGATCACCAGCCCGAAGATCGCGAGCACGATCCACAGGCCGATGATGCACACGATCATGAACAGGATCCGCACCCTTGCGTTGACGATCCCGCCGCTCAGATCCGCGATCGTTCTTCCCCGGTGGCGCATCGAGATCATCAGCGATCCGAAATCGTGCACCGCGCCCATGAAGATCGAACCGACGAGCACCCACACCAACGCGGGCACCCACCCCCAGACCACCGCGATCGCCGGCCCCACGATCGGGCCCGTCCCCGCAATCGATGTAAAATGATGCCCAAAGACCAGCGACCGCCGAGAGGGCACAAAGTCCACCCCATCATCGACCGCGCACGCCGGAGTAACCCGGTCCGGATCGAGCATGAACACCCGACGGGAGAGAAAACGCCCGTAGCTGTGGTACGCGACCAGATACAGCACAAAGCTCCCGACCACAATCAGCACCGTCACCATGCGCACAATCCCCGGAACTCTTCGCTCCCGCTCGACCTTCGGCGGACAAGCGCCCACAATACCACATCCGCCCTCTTGTTGAGTGCGTATTCCTGATCGCGAGCCCGCCGTGCAGATTGTCAACCGCTCCCGCAAGAACTCGGTCGCCCTCGAGACCACGCTGCTCATCCACGGCGTGCCCTCCAACAGCTCACGCTCCCTCGCCCACGAGCTCGCGGGGATCGTCGATGCCCAAGGCGCCCACCCCGTACTCGTCGGCGTTGTCGATGGAAAGCCGACCATCGGCATGACGGACGACGAGCTCGACGCCCTCATCGACGCCCCAAGCGTTCCCAAAGCAAACACCGGAAACCTCGGCGTATATCTCAAACGAAAATCGCATGCGGCGACCACGGTGAGCACCACGATGGAGCTCGCCCATGCCGCGGGCGTCCGCGTCTTCGCCACCGGCGGGCTCGGAGGGGTGCACTCGGGCTATGGCGAGAACTGGGATGTCTCGGCAGACCTCATGGCGTTCACACAATTCCCCGTCGCCGTCGTAACTAGCGGCGTGAAGTCCATCCTCGATGTCGTCTCCACTCGCGAGGCCCTCGAAACACTCGGTATACCCGTCGTTGGTTTTCGAACCGACTCTTTCCCGGCGTTCTACCTGCCCGAGAGCGCGGCGGGCGTGGATGCCCGGTTTGATGACGCCGACGAGCTCGCGGACTATGTCCGCTTCGAGCTCGCCCGAACAAGCCGGGGGATCGTGGTCGCCAACCCGATCCCGCAAGAGCACGCGTTGGATCCGGTCCAATGGGATGAATGGCTCACACTGGCCAAGGACCGTGCCGAGCAGGAGCATGCTCGCGGACGGGCGTGGACCCCCGCCGTGCTCGGCGCAGTTCACGAGTTCTCGGGCGGAGCCACCCTGCGGGCAAACATCGGTCTGGTGAAGTCGAATACCACGCTCGCCGGGATGCTCGCCGCCCGTCTGTAGAGCAGTCTTTGATCCTGCTAGATGCCGTACAAACCGGCTTGTTATCGGCGGTGCTCTTTGCAGAACATTCGTGATTTCGGGCTCAAAATCGACCATAAATCGGGTGATTTGTGCTACAATCCAGCGCTTCGTTTTCGGGCATCGAGGCGCGTGGAGTGCGCAATCGTTGCCCGGACGGAACAATCTGTGACCATTGTCGCACCGCAAGCGTGCATCGAGGACGACGAGAGAACCGGAGCTACACCGCTCCACACACCGTAAGGAGAAGAGAACATGCGTCAGCATATTCGTATCGCGATGATCATCGCGGCAACAGGGGCATGCGCACCCGCGCTCGCCCAGGACAGCGTCAGTATCTTTGGAGGCGATCTCCCGGGCGACGCGCTCGGCCCGTGGGACCAGCAGTGCGAGGCGTTCGTCCTCGACCTCTCCCCGGTCATCTCGACCCAGGGGTATGTCTTCGGTGTTGGGCCGATCCTGAAGACCGAGCGTTATGACGCCGCGTTTTTCAACAACCTTCCCTCCACCAGCGCCATCAGCCCCGATGTCGTGCTCAATGTCCCCTTCTCCCGTTCGACCTACTCGTTCTGGGACACCCCCGGCTCGGGCATCCACGGCGAGCTCAACAACCCGGGTCAGCCCGTGATGCCGACCGGTGAATCCTCCCGCTTCGCTGTCGTTCAGGGCAACTTCGGTGGCGCGGTCGGCAACAACTACAACGGCATTGTCGGTGCGATCGTGAACTTCGATCCCGCAGCCGCCAACCGGCTCTATGTCGACCGCTATCAGGTCGCGCTCAACCGCTTGGACGATGTCAACCCGCCGTCCTCCGCGCTCGGCGGCTACTCGCTGGACGCGAACGGGAATGTCTACTACCGCGGTGACGGCAACGGCACCACCGGCGCTGCAGACGCCCTCACCGGCAGCAACTGGTACCGCACCCGCATGAACGATCGCGACTGCCAGAATGTCAACTTCATCTCCAACAGCGGTGCGCTCAGCGACGCGACCGATCGCCTCGTCACCAACTCGACAACGCTGCACCCCGCACCCAACATGATCCCCGCCTCCATCGCTGGCGGCAACGGGCTCATCGCGGGCGTCAACTTCAACACCGAGTACCTCTACGGCGCTTCGGCACCGCTCAGCGTCGAGACCGCGTATGTCGATACGACCGGCGGCATCGGATCCGGCGTCCGCGGCAAGCTCGGCTCCACCAGCTTCGACTTCCTCAATGTCGGTGCCGCCCACAGCTTCTCGCAGATCGCCAAGGGCACCGGCGGCAACTCCACCGTCGCCAATATCCACGCAGTCGACGCCTCGGGCAACCTCCTCGCCAAGCAGGGCTTTGAGTTCCCCATCGGTACCCCGATCGTTGACAACGACGACGGCTTCGCGATCACCTACACCTCCGCCGCCCAGTACTACACCTACACCGGTGCAGCGACCTTCCAGGGTGTTGGTCACATCGCCCTCGGGCACGACCAGCAGGACCGCGGGCTCATGGCCGGCACCGTGATGGTCAACGGCACCAACGACGACTTCGCAAACCAGATCGTCGTTGGTCGTTACGACGCCAACACCGGGCTCACCGAGTGGACCCTCGCCGCCTGGGTTGACCAATTCGGCCTTGGCACCATGAACGAAGGCAAAGCAATCTATGATTCCTCGGGCAACGAGATCGGGCAGCTTGTCACCCTCCTCAACCTCAACGGGACCTTCGGCCCGATGATGTCCTCGCCCGCGATGGACTCCGTCGGGAACATCTGGTTCATGGGCGCGGTCGAGCTCTACGACCGCCTCGCACCCGGCGTCTCGGACTTCGACGGCGCTCTGCTCCGCGCGATCTACAACCCCGCGACCTTCTCCTACAACCTCGAGATGGTCCTTGAGGTCGGGCAGCAGATCGACGGGCTCAACTCGGGACGCAAGTACCGCATCGACTTCCTCGGCACCGCGACCAGCTCGGGCACTTCCGCGCCCCAGGCGCTCTGGACCGGCAACATCGCCGAGAACGCGTGGAACGACTCCGATGTCTCCGCGGCTGATCCCGCCGACCCGATCACCAACGGCGGCCTCGTCATGTCCACCTCGGTGACCTACGACACCAACGACGACGGGTTCTTCAACGACCCCACCAGCGCCAACTTCGATCCCGGCTTCCCCGCGGACGAGGCGTACTCCGTGCTCCTCTATGTCGGCTACTACCAGACCGAAGTCGCTGACCCCTGTCCCGCACCGCCAGACTTCCAGGATGACAACATCCTCGATGTCTTCGATGTCTTCGCCTTCCTTGGGCTCTTCAACGCCATGGACTCGCAGGCTGACATCAACAACGACGGCGTCTTCGACATCTTCGATGTCTTCGCCTTCCTCGCACTCTTCAACGCCGGTTGCCCGTAAAACCGCGTTGATCCGGATCGGCAATCCGCCGATCATCTGACTCCAACGGACGCCCGCGTTGAAAGACGCGGGCGTCCGATTCGTTCCCGAATCCTGTCTTTCCGAAGGAAAACTCATGAACCAGCTTCAGACCGCCTCCGCATTCCTCGCATGCTCGATCGTTGCGATCCCCGCGTTCGCCCAATGGGACCCCGCCGCCGGCGACTGGGGAAAAGAAGTCGCGACCGATCTGCGTGTGATGACCTGGAACGTCCAGGACGGGCTCTGCCGCTCCAACACCAAGACCGACGATGTCAACGACTGGAACGCACTCGTGCGCATCGTCGCCGGGCTCGAGCCCGATATCCTCATCCTTCAAGAGTGCGGCGACAACTCCGGCAACGGAACCGGATCCGGGCTTGATTCCGTCGTTCAGCTCGAAACCGTCGCAGACCTCTTCATCAACGGCGGCACCGACCCGTTCAACGGCGGCAGCGTCACCTCCTACACCAAACTCTTCAAGCCCGGCTTCGACCTCCCCTATGTCTTTGTCTCCACCTCCAACGACGGGTTCAACCGCAACATGATCATGTCGCGTTACCCCATCGCCGACATCAACGGCGACGGATCCGCAGAGCTCTCCAACTTCGGGATCCTCCCCGACGCCTACCAGACCGGCGGCAACGGCGGGATCCGCGGATTCATGTTCGCGGAGATCCAGCTCCCAGACGAGACCTACGCGGGAGACATCGTGGTCGGCAACGCCCACCTCAAGAGCGGAGGCACCTCCTCGGATTATGACGACCGCGAGCAGGCAGCCCAGAACACCGCCTATTACATCGATTACTACTACAACGGCGCGGGAACCGGTGTGAGCGACCCCAACAGCAAGGTCATCCTGCCCTCCTCGGGCTCCATCCTCGATGAGAACACCCCGGTCGTCTGGGGCGGCGACTTCAACCAGCAGCCGGGCGCGGGGGGCCCCGCAGAATGGATGACGCAGGCCGCTGTCGTCGGCGGAACAGATGGCACCGATCGCGACCGCACCGATTCCACCATCTCCACACCCTCCCAGCCGATCACCGGCGACACCAGCACCCAGGGATCATCCAGCCGACTCGATTACATCTGCTGGCAGGACTCCATCGCGGGCGTTCGACGCCAGTTCATCTACCGCTCCTCCGGCTCGGGCATGACCGTCGCCAGCAACCCATTCCCCGTCACCACCTTCCCGATCAGCGCTCTCGGCGCGTCCAACATCGCTTCGGATCACCGCCCGGTCATCGTGGACTTCATGATGCCGCTCGCAACCGAGGACCCGTGCCCCTCGCCCCCCGACTACTTCGACGACGATATCCTCGATGTCTTCGATGTCAGCTTCTTCCTGATCGCGTTCAACGCGAGCGACCCGATCGCTGATATCAACGGCGACAGCGCATACGACATCTTTGATGTCTTCGCGTTCCTTGATCTTTTCAACGCCGGATGCCCGTGATCCCCTGGTTGTTTGCAAACCAGCAAGGCGTCAAAGACTCATGAGTCCGCGTTCTGGTCTCGCATCGCGCGGACTTCCTGCACAGCGTTCTCCAGCTGCCGCTTGAGCTGACGAACGCGGAGCAGCGATTTCACGCGCGTGATCAGCTCGAGCTTGTTCACCGGCTTGGTCAGGAAATCATCCGCGCCGGACTCGATCGCCCGCTCGACATCCCCAACCTCGTTGAGTGCAGTCACCATAATGATCGGGATATCGCTCGTCGCGGGGTTCCCCTTGAGCTTCTCGCAGACCTGGAACCCGCTCATCCTCGGCATCATGATGTCCAGCAGAATAATGTCCGGAGGAACGCGATCAACAGACTCGATCGCCTCGATCCCATCGCGGGCAATCCGGACCTCTCCCAGAGCATCCAGATACGCCTGCAGCAGCTCGAGATTCTGCTCGTTGTCATCCACGATCAGGATCCCCTCGTGCTCCACCGGGGTCTCGTCGGGGTCCAGAAGCATCGGGTCGGTCGGTGGGTTGGTCATGGGGTCTCGCGGGTCATCGGCGTCGGCGGAGCAATCGCTCAGACACCAAGGTTGATGTGGTCAGCCGTGAATCATACGCTCATGGGTGCAGCGGGATCCCGTCTCACAAACCGGAGGGCCCCAGATTGGGAAGCTGGACAAACAAGTTTGAGCACCCCACCAAGAAGGACCTCCTCGCCGAGCTCGACAAGGATCGCGCGGCCCTTCTGGAAAAGGCTTACAAGTCGATCAATACCGTGATTGGCACCAAGCCCCGGCTGACCTGGCTCGACCTCCCCTGGCGATGGAGCTTCGAGTACACCTGCCCCGAGCACGGACTCATCGAGCAGGTCTATCTGATCCCCGATCCCGAGTCCCCGCGTCTCGCCGCCACGATCCGGTCCGCATTCTTCGAGAAGCACCCCCCGGACTGCTTCCCCAAGCTCCTCCGCGCCGGGATCGCCGCGGGCGTGCTGATCAATCACCAGACCTGGTGCCACTGGGAGCTGACGGACAAGGACCTTCTCGATGAGTTCGAGGATTTCCTCGCTCTGGCGTTGGATGGATGAGCCGCTCGCTGTAGCGTACCCCCGCGTAAGACCGATAGGAGAAATACCGCACGCCCACCACGGAGACACTATGCGCCGATCCAACAAGCCCCCTCACACCCTCCTCCGGACGATCGTTGTCTCGCTTGCCGCGGGCCTCCTCTCCGCGCCTCTCCAAGCCGGTGACCTCGACAGCACGGTCGAACGGATCATCAGCCACACCAATCTCGAGGGTGGCAAAGCCGCGGTGCACATCGCGGACCTCGACACAAACAAAGAGCTCGCCGACTACAACGCCGACACCCCGATGATCCCGGCGTCGAACATGAAGCTGCTCACCGCCGGCGCCGCCGCGATCATCCTCGGTGAGCAGTTCGCCTTCCGCACCGAGATCCAGATCGACGACTCCACCACCCCGCCGACCCTCATCATCAAGGGCGCGGGAGACCCCGCACTCGGAGACCCCGACCTCTTCGGTGATGATGAATCAGGGCTCACCCTCGACGCGCTTTTCGACCAGGTCGCCAATGCCCTCAAGGACAAGGGCATCACCCAGATCAGCGAAGTCGTCGCCGACGACCGCATCTTTGATCGCACCTTTGTCCACCCCAACTGGCCGATCGACCAACTCAACCGCTGGTACTGCGCCGAGGTCGGCGGGCTCAACCTGCACACCAACATCATCAACCTCTACCCCATCCCGGGCTCCCCGGGCTCCACCCCCCGCGCAACCATGTCGCCCGAGGTCCCCTGGTTCGATGTTCAGATCCGAGCCAAAACAGTCGCCCGCGGGCAGGACACCGCCTGGATCTCGCGTCCTACCCCGGAGAACGCATTCACCCTCCGGGGCAATGTCCGCTATAAAACCGAGAAGGATGTCGCCATCCACAACCCCCCGGAGTTCACAGCCGCGCTCTTCGCAAACGCGCTGCATCGCCGGGGCATCATGGTCCACGACGAGAACTCCCTCCCCGAGAACCACGCTCGGCTCGTCACCGATGCCGAGTCCTTCGAGAACGCCCGCCCGATCGCGATCATCACCACCCCGCTCGCCGATGTTCTCCGAAGGACCAACACCAACTCCTACAACCTCTACGCCGAAGCACTGCTCAAACGGATCGGGCACGAGATGACCTCGGACCCCGGCTCGTGGGAGAACGGCTCGTCCGTCCTGCGCATGCTTCTGTCCGAGAAACTCGGCGCGGACGCCGCCTCGTCCACCGTTGTCGACGACGGCTCGGGCATGAGCCGCGAGAACCGCGTCACCCCGAGAACATTTACCTCGTGGCTCAGTATGCTCGCACGCAACGAGAACTGGCAGGTCTTCGAGGACTCGCTCGCCACCGCAGGAACCGGTACCCTCGAAAAACGATTCCGAAACAAAGAGCTCACCAGCGAGATCCACGCCAAAAGTGGCTACCTCAACAACACCTATTCACTCTCGGGAATTCTCGTCCACCCAACCACCGGACGCCGAGTCGCTTTCAGCATCCTCCTCAACGACATCCCCTCCGGTGCCGCATCCCGCAACGCCAAACCCCTGCACGAAGAGATCGTGATAGCCATCGACGAGTGGTTGAGCGAAACCGCCCACGCGTACGGGGGCTGATCAGCCCAAAAACCCGATCGATTCCCCATCGAGCACCGCCGGCCAAGCCCGCACCGGCTGGCTGTTGCGTGCATCACCTGCTGTCTTCGGTGTTGAATCGAAGAGCACACGGCTCCCATATGGACCGTGATCCCAGACCGCATCGCGAGAGGCATCCCAGTTCGCGACCCAATGGAACAACGCCTCGTGGTGGTTGTGGATGTCGACATCTCGACCAAGCACCACAACAAATCGGAGTTCTGTCGGCTCCTCGACGAACTCATCCAGAATCCGCTGTCCCAGCATGACGACCTCAGGTTCACCATGCCCACGATCCGCGCGGATAAACAACCACCCGGGCGTTAACTCGGGAGCCGACGCATCGAGCACGCCCGGGATCGTCTTCGCCCATGCGACCGCCTGAGCCCGATCGCTCGGACTCGGAAGCGTGCTCAACCCGTCGATCTCTCCGCCATCAATATCCTCGCCCGCAACTTTGCGTGTCGCGTCGAACCCGAGTTTCATGCCACTCCCCAAGCGAGGTGCGGCGTGATCCAGAATGTCGAGCGCCCCGTACACCCGCTCGATATCCCGTGATGGCTTGCAGTTCCGGCAGACCGCAGAGAGCACCGCCGTGAGATCATGGACATCCACATCCTCGTCGACCACAAAAACCGTCTTTGTCCACGCCATCTGCCCCGCGCCCC
>JAGQOC010000172.1 GCA_020427745.1 Phycisphaerales bacterium
TGGACGGGGTGTGGTAGGATAAATGGGTTGTTTACGAAGGAGGTTGGTGTGGAGAACAGCGTTAATAGGATTCCTACGAAGGCAGAGATTGCAGAATTGCCGCGTTGGGCGCAGGTCGCGTTCGCGGCGAGGTGTGCTCGCAGGGTGCAGCCGTTTTATAAGCACTCCTTCCCTGATGCAACTCGAATCAACATAGATTCAATTGAGAATGCAATATCTCTAGCGGAGAAGTATGCCGCTCATTTTGGTACCCCTGATACAACAGCATCATTTGTAGCGGCTCGCAAAGCTGAAGCTGCTGGTGAGGATGCGCTCGTTGGGTTATCTGCTTCCGAAATAGCTCGGGATATTAGCGAGAGTGCAGCAAACGCAGCAAAGGCTGCAGACCGAGCTGCCCGATTGGTAGGTCCAACGAGTAGCGAACTTTCCTGGTCGGTGATAGACACAGCCCGGGCTGGAATTACGGGGGCAAGCTGGAACGCCGTCAAACTGGCTAATAGTGCTTTGCATGCAAATTATTTAGAGCACACGATCGGCATGCACAGAGACTATTTGCTCATCAAAGAGCTTTCTTCTCTTGAAAATTGGACGGATGGCACGCCGGTGCCACCGGAGGTGTTTGGTCCGATGTGGGCGGAGGGTGAACCGGAGGGGTGGCCAGAGGAAGAGGGGGCTCACGAACCGTGTTGCTTGAAGATGGAGATTGCCTCACCTGCGGGGATGAATGAGTCTCAATCAACAGTGTTTAATCAGAAAATGGCCGCGTTTTTTGCGGAACTCAGTGCGCTTCATGTCGGGATGGGCGGTACGGGGTTGAAGATACTGGATCAGGATTCGTTTGAGTCCGATTTGGTTGATCAGGATCAGCTTGTTTGCGACCCCTCAAGTTCGTCGGGGGTGCTCGTATGAGTGGTAACGAATCACATGATAATGAAGAGTTCAACGAGTTTCTCTTCGGTCCTCGCGATCGTGAGGATGGAACAACTCCCGTCGGGCCAGAAGAGCGCAGACGGCAAGCGGCTTTGAAGTATCATGCCGAACGGCTTGCGAAGAAACATGGTATTGAGATTGAAGATGCTTTTCTTCGGCCGATCGAATCCACTGTGCCGACGAATCGAGCGCATGATATCAAGGAGATTGCTGACCAGTTGATGCCTGAAGCGGATCGGGGAGCAAAGACTCGAATGGATTATGCGTCTGCAGAGTTGTCTGATGGGACAAAGATCAAACGGTTCCGTTTTGACATGGCGTTCTTGGATAACTTGTCTGATGCTGTGAAAGATTTGGCAACGATCGAATGGCCAGGTAAATTGGCGAGCAAAGGGTTGAGACTTTCGCTTCGCATTGGCCGATTTGTTTCATTCAAGGCGGAGGTTAGTCAAAGCACTGAAGCGAAAGCCTCAAAGGAAGCGACTGTGGGTGTGCCGGACCCGAGAACAAAGTATGATCGGGATAATCCGGGACCCCATTATACTGGGAAACCATTTAGTTCAAAAGGTATAAAGCCGTAGATCGATTAGCGATCCAGCTCCGCCGCGACGATGTTGATCGAGCCGAGGACGGCGACGATGTCGGCGAGCATGTGCCCCTCGATCATGCGGGAGACGGTCGAGTAGTTGATGAAGCTCGGCGGACGCGTGCGGGCGCGCCAGGAGTTTTTGGTGCCGTCGGCGACGATGTGGTACCCGAGCTCGCCGTTGGCGGTCTCGTGGGCGTTGTAGATCTCGGCGATCGGGGCGTTCCAGCCGCGGTTGGTCATGATGAGTTCGAAGTGCTGGATGAGCCCCTCGATGGAGCCGTAGACATCGGACTTGGGCGGCTTGGTCATTTTTTCGTCGGCGAAGACATCGAGCGGGCCGCCGGGGATGCGGTCGATGAGTTGCTCGATGATCTTGATGGACTGCTTGATCTCCTCGACGCGGACGAGGAATCGGCAGTAGACATCGCCGTCGTAGGCGACGGGGACGGAGAAGTTGATCGCATCGGCGCCCTCGCCGTCCCAGTTGTCCTGGAAGCAGAGGTAGGGTTCTGCTTTGCGGAGGTCGCGTTTGACGCCGGAGGCGCGGGCGATGGGTCCGGATGCGGAGCAGTTGATCGCTTCGTCGTGGGACATCACGCCGATGCCCTGGGTGCGGTCCATGAAGATGCGGTTGCGTACGACGAGGTTCTCGAGGTCCCTGATCGCGGTGGGCAGGTCCTGGTGGATGAAGTTCTTGACCATGCGTTTGAAGACTTCCTCGTCCGGGAGGTCCTTGGCGGCGCCGCCGACGCGTGTCCAGTCCGGGTGGAAGCGTTGCCCGGAGACATAGTCGATGATGTCGTAGATCTTCTCGCGCGGGTTGAAGGCGTAGAGGAACCCGGTCAGTGCTCCAAGGTCGAGGGCCGCGGCACCGACACAGAGGAGGTGGTCCTGGATGCGTGCGATCTCGGCGAGGATCGTGCGGAGGACGGTCTGGCGCGGGGTGATCTGGACATCGAAGAGTTTTTCGACGGTGCCGTGCCAGCAGATGTCGTTGGCGATCGGGGAGAGGTAGTTCATCCGCGAGACGATGGAGACATACTGGTTGTAGTCGAGGTGCTCTGCGAGTTTCTCGAAGCCCGAGTGGAGGTAGCCGATGTGGGGCGTGCATCGGGCGATGCGTTCGCCATCGAGCTCGAGCACGAGCCGGAGGGTGGTGTGCGTCGCGGGGTGCTGGGGCCCGAAGTTGAGGACCCAGCGGTCGCCCGTGTCGACATGGTCCTTGAGGTAGTTGGTGTTGTCGGAGTCGGGGGTGATCCCGGTCTCGGGGGTGAGTGTGTACGGCATATTGGGTCCTCGGCGTGACTTTGCTGGATTCTAGGGCGGATTTGGGGGCGATCGTAGATTCGGGGCGAATTCTCCGCTGGGAATTGGACCCAAATGCGGTAGTCTTCATTCGGGACTCGCTCGGAGCGAGCGATTCTCTCTAGGAGGGTTTGAGATGCAGAGGGCAGTGATTGGCGGCGGACTGTTGGTTCTAGCGAGCGTGGGTGCGAATGCGGGGATCTATTCGTTCGACGGGACCGGGGAGATCTTCCAGTTTGGGTTCGGGTTCGGTGGAGCGGATTCGTATCCCTTCGCGGGGCTCAACCACGGCGATGCGATGGCGTTCCACTTTGTTTACGATACCTCGGTCAGTGCCGTCAGCGATGACGGGATGGCCGCGGAATATCTGTTCGCGGGCGGGGAATCCTTTGTCGAGATGGGCGGCACGAGCGTCGGCTTTGATTCCTTCAGAGTCTTGGTCGGCGAGTTCTCTTCAGGCGGGGGCTTCCTAAGTTTCATCGGGCGCAACGAATCACTCGGGTTAACCGCGGTGGTTGCCCTATACGGAGCATCCGGGCAGCCGACGGCTCTGCCGACGGCGTTCGACCACGGAGAGTTCACCTGGAGCAGCGAGTTTTCTGTCAACTCGGATGAGAACCAGTTTTTGTTGCCTGTTGTCTTTGGCGATTTCCTGACAGGCGAGATCACCCCCGCGCCGGGGACGGGGCTGATGATGCTTGGTGGGCTGGTGCTCGCGGGGCGCCGTCGGCGATGATGGAATAGTGAACCGGCAGGGATTGCTACACTCTCTGATATGGAACGATTCTTTGAAGAGCTGTGGATGATCCTGGTCGAGTCTTCGGTCTGGCTGCTGGTCGGGTTCGCGATCGCGGGGGCGGTGCACGCGGTTGTGCCCCGGGAGTGGATGCTGAAACACCTCTCCGGCGGCGGGTTCTGGCCGATCGCCAAGGCGTCGATGCTTGGGATCCCGCTGCCGCTGTGCTCGTGCAGTGTGATCCCGGTGGCGGCGGGGCTGCGCGATCGCGGGGCGAGCAAGGGGGCGAGCGCGGCGTTTGCGATCTCGACGCCTCAGACCGGCGAGGAATCCATCCCGATCACCTGGGCGCTCTTCGGCCCAGTGTATGCGTTGACGCGTCCGGTGGTCGCGGTGGTGACGGGGCTCATCGCGGGGCTGCTGATCGACGCGACGAGCAGAGAGGATGACGGACCGGAAACGATCGAGGATCCGAACGCGGTCGGGCTTTCGATCGTCAACGCGGGGGACGCGGACGCGGCGGCGAAATCGTGCTGTTCTTCGGGATCGCCCGCGCCGGCGAAGACATCCTGCTGCTCGGGGGACACGCCGAGGGGGTCATCGTGCTGTGCGGACACGCCTGCGCGGGCGCACACGACGCTCGGTGAGAAGATTAAGATCGGGTTGAAGCACGGGTTCGGGACGATGCTGATCGATCTCGCGATCTGGTTGGCGGTGGGGCTGGTTCTGGCGGCGTTGATCGGGGCGTTGGTGCCGGAGGACTGGATCGGTGAGCATCTCGGCTCCGGGATCGCACCAAAGCTGTTGATGCTGCTGGTGGGGATCCCGCTCTATGTGTGCGCGACGAGCTCGACGCCTCTGGCGTGGTCGCTGGTGGCGGCGGGGCTCTCGCCCGGGGCGGCGTTGGTGATGCTGCTGTCGGGCCCGGCGACAA
Organism: Phycisphaerales bacterium; assembly: GCA_020427745.1. Lineage (GTDB taxonomy): Bacteria > Planctomycetota > Phycisphaerae > Phycisphaerales > UBA1924 > UBA1924. The sequence goes on from JAGQOC010000172.1 coordinate 4,495, forward strand.
ATGTCGCGACGATGAGCTGGGTGATCAAGGACCTCGGGATCAGGGCGTTGGTGATCTATCTCTCGGTGATCGGCGCGGTGGCACTCGGGGCGGGGATCGTGTTCGACGCGGCGCTCGGGCGGTTCGTGGAGATCGCGGACTCGGCGGCGCTGCACGAGCATGCGGCGCACGGGTTCGGGGTAAAGGAAGCGGCGGCGGTCGTGTTTGTGGTGCTCATGGCGTGGGCGCTGGGGATGAAGGCGCGGGCGTGGATGAACAGGAAGGGCTGGGGCACGACCGAGAAACCAACGACCGGTGGGTGTTGCTCATCGTCCGGCGGGGGATCATGCGGGTGTTCGTGAGCGGAATTCGCGGTCGGCTGGGCGGAATGCCGATGATTGCAGCATGGCTACAAAGCTCGGAGCGGTGCAGGGGATTGTGATCGGGCTCGCCGGGATCGGCGCGGTGGTGCTGATCGGGGTGGTCGGACTGCGGTTTGCGCGGGCGGACGCGGCGACGCGGGTGTACCAGGATCGGCTGCGGGATCTGTCGGGTGAGTACGAAACACTCCGGGCGCAGTACAACAGCGCGGTGAGGCAGACAGCGGTGACGGAGCTGGTTGTCAAGGATCGGCGGGTGACGGTGCATGTGCGCACGATCGAGGGAACCAGCGAGACGATCGAGACGGCGTGCGATGCGGACAAAGAGATCTATGTCGACTTCGCGTTGATCGATGGTCGGCTGTGGATCCGTCGCGTATTCGATGCGGACACGGCGCCGAGCAACGCGACGGTGATCAACCCGAAGCTTGTGGATGTCGACTGGGAGGCCGACGGAGCGCTTGTGGGGCAGGCGGTGTACCGCATGCTCGGCGAGGGGCGTTGGGTCGTGCGTGCGGCGGGGGACGGGGCGCTCGGGCTTGCGCGGGTGGATGATGATGCGGTCGTCAATCTTTCGTCACCGCCGGAGATCGGTTCGTTCGACGAGGTGCAGAGTGCGGTGGACGAGGAGATCGAGAAGGTCGGCTGGCGGGATGTGCTCAGCGCCGTGATCGGCGGGTAGCGAACGCCGGCAGAAGCAGGAGCAGCCCGGCGCTGCCCGGGGAGGGCACAACGACCTGCCCGCGGATCTCGCCGGACGGGTGGTTGTTTGTGTGGATGTTGATATAGCTGAGCGAATCGAGGATGTACCCGAGGTTGGTGGGGGAGACGGTGCGGGCAGCGGAGAAGCTGCCGCTGGTGTCGCCGACGAACTCGAGGGGGAGGATCACGCGCGGCGAGAACTCGCCGAAGTCGGCGGGGCCGTGGAGATGGGCACCGATGACGGTGGAGGTGAGCCCCTCGAAAGTGCCCGAAATCTCGACGAATCGGGTGTCGGTGTTGATGACGACTGTCGCGTTGCCGGTGCCTGTTGAGAAGGTGGGATCAACGGGCTGGAGCCCGTCGATGGCGATGTCGCGGATGGTGACGATGCTGCCCTGAGCGACGGTTGCCACGGCGAGTGGGGCGACTGCAAGGGTAACGAGTGTGCTGTATTTCATAGGTCTGCCTCGGGCTGGGTGAGGGGGGGAACCTCGCAGCATCGGCGTCTATTCGTGGGAAATGGGTCTTTGGGCGTGTATTGGCGAAACCCTGGGGGGAAGAATCCATACAACAGGGGTGCAGGGGGCTTTCCCCGGGTGTGCTGGAGAACGGAAAAGGGGAACGGGCGATGGGCGTGGTCAAAGTCTTGGTGATTATCTTTGTGTGCCTCGGTGTGCTCGTCGCGGGCGGTGTTGCGGTGGTGATGTCGCCTGTCGGTGCGAAGTTCCGCGGCGGCGGTTCGGGGATGGATTCCGGGACGGCGGTGACGATGCAGGTCGTCGAGCGCGGGGATCTGGCGCGGACGGTGAGTGCGCCCGGGTCGATCGAGCCTCGGACATTGGTGAAGATCTCCTCGCAGGTCTCGGCGAAGGTGCTGGCGTTGCCGTTCCGCGAGGGCGAGGTCGTCAAGGCGGGGGATGTGGTTGTGCGGCTTGATCCGCAGGACCTGGTGGCGCTCATGGACTCGGCTCGGGCGGGGCTCAAGGGGCAGGAGGCGTCGCTGGGCGGGGCGGAGGCGTCGCTGATCAACGCTCGGCTGCAGTTCGAGCGGATGGAGGCGCTCTACGAAACGGGTGACGCGACGAAGGCGGATCTGGACAGTGCGCGGGCGGGGTTCCTGCAGGCCGAGTCGAACAAGCTGGTGATCGAGCAGGGTATCGAGCAGGCCAAGGCACAGATCGAGCGTGCGCAGAAGGACCTGGACAACACGGTCATCAGCTCGCCTATCGACGGGATCCTGACCGCGCTCAATGTCGAGGTCGGCGAGACGGTGATCGTCGGCACAACAAACAACCCGGGCAGTGTGGTGATGGAGATCGCGGACCTCTCGCGGATGCTGCTCAAGGCGGCGGTGGACGAGGCGAACATCGCGCCCGTGGAGATGGGACAGGATGCGCGGGTGTTCATCAACGCGTACACGGACCGTGAGTACACCGGGAAGGTCGCTCGGATCGGGCTCAAGCGGAATGTCGGCTCCGACGGGACGGGGACCTTCGAGGTGGAGATCAACCTCGATCTCGACGAGGGCGAGACGCTGTATTCCGGGTTGTCGGCGAGCACGGACATCACGGTCGAGCATTTTTATGATGAGATCGTTGTGCCCTCGCAGGCGGTGGTTGATCGGCGCGTCGAGGAGCTGCCGAAGGAGATCATGGAGGGCAACGAGCTCGTTGATATCGAGAAGACATTCGCGCGGGTGGTTTACCGTGTGATCGACGGCAAGACGGTGGTGACGCCGGTCCAGGTCGGCGCGAGTGATCTGACGAACACCGTCATCACCGCGGGGCTCAGCAACGGGGACACCGTGGTTGTGGGGCCCTACCGGGCGCTGGTCACGCTTGCGCATGACCAGGCGGTGCGCGACGAGGAGGCGATCGAAGCGGAGAAGAAGGCCAACGAGTCGAAGGATGCCGATGCGAAGGAGTCCGGAGACGATAGCGAAACGGAAGCTGAAGCAGCGGAGAGCGAAGAATCGGGGTCGGATGAGAAGGCCGCGGCGGAAGCAAAGAAGGAAGAGGAGACGCCGTGAGCAGGGCGTCTGCAGATCCAACCCAGGCGACGATCAAGATCCGCGGCTTGAAGAAGATCTTCCGGGTCGGCGATGAGCGTGTGCACGCGCTGGCGGGGGTAGATCTGGATATCTATCCCAACGAGTTTGTCGCGATCATGGGCGCGTCGGGCTCGGGCAAAAGCACGCTGATGAACATCCTCGGGTGTCTCGATCAGCCGACGCGCGGGGAGTATGTGCTCAACGGGCATCCGACCCACAGGATGGGGATGGGGAGGCTGGCGCGGGTGCGGAACCGAGAGATCGGGTTCATCTTCCAGAGCTTTGAGCTGCTGAGCCGATCGTCGGCGCTCAAGAATGTGATGCTGCCGATGCTGTATTCGCGTGATCATATTTTTCATGCCCGCAAACGCGCCAAGGAGGCGCTCATGCGTGTTGGGCTCGGGGAGCGGATGTCCCATCGCCCGAACCAGCTTTCGGGTGGTCAGCGTCAGCGCGTGGCGGTGGCGCGGGCGTTGGTGAACGAGCCGAGCATCCTGCTGGCGGACGAACCGACGGGCAACCTGGATTCCAAGACAACGGTGGAGATCATCGAGCTGTTTAAGGAACTGCACCGGGCGGGGCAGACAATCGTGGTGGTGACGCACGAGGAGGATGTCGCGGGGCAGGCCGAGCGGATTGTTCGTCTGCGTGATGGGAGGATTATCTCGGACCACCCAACGAGCGAGGATCCGATCCATCAGGGATGGGTGCGAAGGATGAGTGAGGGACAAGCGGCGATCTTCGCGGAGGAGGCGGGGTCCGAGGCGGATCCTGCGAGCAAGGATCTGGTCGCCGAGCGGGGGGCGCAGGGATGAGTGTGATCATTGCACCGGTGGCGTGGGTGGTGCGTCTGGTCTGGCAGACGGTGTTTCTGGCGCTCGGTCAGGTGTGGGCGAACAAAGTCCGCGCGGTGCTGACGGCCCTCGGCATTATCATTGGTGTGGCGAGTGTGATCGCGGTGATCAGCTTCCTTGATGCCGGGCGGAAGTGGATCCTGTCGGAGTTGGACAGCGCGGTGGGTTCGCGCACCATGTGGGTATGGGGTCAGGTGCCCGATTCGCAGGAAGGTGTGATGAACTGGTCCGATGTCCGGGTGACGACGCACGAGGCGGTGCTGCTCCTCGAGAAGGCGCCCTCGATCGAGTCGCTTACGCCCTTGTGCCAGCGTGGGTGGCAGGTGGGGTACGGGCGGGAGACCGTTCGGGGCGCGTCGGTTTGGGGGGTGTGGCCCAGCTGGCACGAGGTCGAGTCGAGGCAGGTCACGCTCGGGCGTCCGTTGACCGACATCGACAACGCCGAGCGTCGTCCGGTGTGTCTGATTAATGAACAGGCGATCACGGAGCTCAAGCTGGATATTGATCCGGTGGGTGATTACCTTGTGCTCAATGGACGCCGGTTCCTGATCGTTGGTGTGCTGGAGACGAAGTCGGGGGGTGGGATCTTTGGCGGGAGTCAGCCCCGCACGGAGCTGTATATCCCGTTCAATACGCACAAGATGATGGACCCGTATTCGGGGACCTGGTTCCAGGCGAACATGATCAACGCGAATGCCGCGGACGACGCGAAGGCGGAGGTTCGGTTTATTCTGCGCAAGAACCGGGGGCTCAGCGGGGATGATGAGGATACTTTCGGGATGGATGTCATCCAGAACGCGATCCAGATGTTTAATAACTTCGCGTTTGTGGTGATGGTTGGTGCGGGTGTGGTGGTCGGGATCTCGCTCTTTGTGGGTGGGATCGGGATCATGAACATCATGCTGGTGAGTGTCAGCGAGCGGACACGGGAGATCGGGCTTCGCAAGTCGCTCGGTGCACAACCCCCGGTCGTTCTGCTGCAGTTCCTTGTCGAGGCCGTGGTGCTGTGCTTGGTTGGTGGATTGATCGGTCTCGGCGTTGGGTTTGCGTTGACGAGGGTCGTGATGCTGATGCAGGACTTCCCGATCAAGGATGTGCCGGTCCCGGGGTACGCGATTTTGATTGGGCTTGGGTTCTCGGCGAGTGTGGGGATTGTGTTTGGAATTCTCCCCGCGATCAAGGCGGCGATGCTGAATCCGATCGATGCGCTCCGGCACGAATAGAACTGGTCGCGGCGAGCCGCGGGGGATACAGATGAAGAGCACAAGACACACGGTTGGTTTTTCCGCGGCTCTCGCGGTGGTTCTCGCGTCGGGGGGGTGCACGAGCAACCCGTTTGCGCCGGATCCATTCGACAAGGACACGATTATTTCTCCCGAGCAGGTGCGTTCGATCAACGCGCTCATGATCGAACGCTACGCGAGACAGGAGCCCGCGGCGGACCCGGGGGCGGCACTCGCCGAGGCGCGTGAGCGGTTTGCGGCGATGGAGACGATGGACCTGAGCATCGACGATGCGCGGGTCGCGGCGTTGGAGAACAATCTGGGGCTGTCGGCGACGCTGCTCTCGCCGACGATCGCGGCTCAGCGTGTGAGCGGTGAGGAGGCGAAGTTTGAGGCCGCGTTCACGCTCGCGGCTTCGTGGAACGAAACGGACGATGCGGTTGCTTCGTCGCTTGATAGCTCGCAGTCGCGGTTCCAGAATGTTACGCCCGGGGTGACTATCCCGCTGTACACGGGCGGGCAGATCAGCGTAACGGCGCCGTTCTCGCGTTTCGAGACCGACAACTCGTTCAGCACGCTCAACCCCGCGTACACCAGCGATGTGAATATCTCGCTGAGTCAGAACTTGCTCCGCGGCGCGGGTCGGCGGGTCGCGACGCACTCGATCCGCATCGCGGAGTACGATCGGCAGATCTCCGAGTCGCAGTCCAAGCTCGAGGTGATCCGCGTGCTCGCGGATGTCGATCGGGCGTACTGGAGGCTGTACGCATCGGTGCAGGCGCTCGCGGTGGTCGAGCAGCAGTACCGCGTCGCGGTCGATCAACTCGAGAGCGCACAACGCAAGGAGCGTGGGGGCGCGGGAACGGAGGTCGATATTGTGCGCGCGCAGTCGGGTGTTGCGGATCGTGTGGAGCAGATCATCTCTGCGCAGAATGCGGTGGAGCTCAACGAGCGGGCGCTCAAGGGGATGATGAATATCCCGGGTCTGGATGTGGACTCGACGACGAGGCTCGTGGTTGGGTCGGTGCCGGACCCGGTGGAGTACGCCTTCGATGAGGCCGAGCTTGTCGCGGCGGCGATCGACAACCGGATGGAGCTCATGGAGCTGGAGCTGCAGCTCGCGCAGGACGCGGCGACGATCGCGTTCGCGGAGAATGACAAGCTGCCGCTGCTCGCGATGCAGTACACCTACCGGATCAACGGGCTGGGGAGTAGTCTGGATAACTCGATCGATACGCTCGGGCGGAATAACTTCGAGGACTGGTCGATCGGGGTGAATGCGGAGATCCCGCTGGGCAACGAGCAGCGGAAGTCGACGCTGGCGCAGTCGATCCTGGCGCGTCTGCAGCGGTTATCGACGCGGGATGCGCGTCGGCAGGCGATCCGTCAGGAGGTCTACGACGCGACGACGAACCTCTCGAGCACCTGGAACCGGATCCTAGCGAGCCGGGAGTCGGTGGTGCTCAGCGCACGGGTGCTCGAGGCGGAGCGTCGGCAGTTCGACGCGGGGCTGCGGACGAGCCGGGATGTGCTCGACGCGGATACCCGGCTTGCCGAGGCCCAGCTGGCGGAGATCCGTGCGCTCGTGGACTATCAGATCGCCCAGATTGACCTCGCGGTATCGACCGGGACGCTGCTTGGGCAGGCGAAGGTGGATTGGTCGCCGCGGGAGCCTGCGGATCTGTCACCGGCGATGGAGGGTGTGCCGCGGTACCGACCCGCGAGCGGGATCTTCGTCGATTGAAACTGAATCAGGGTGACGGGTTCGGTCTGTGCGGGGGGTGTGCGCGAAGAAATTGAATGAAGTTGTGCGCGCGTGGTGCGTGCGTGTGAAGCGGCGATTGTGTTGTGCCGAATGTTGGGGCATGGATCCCCAGAAGCACACGCAGCAGACGGAGCTCAAGCACGACGATGTGCTCGCCCGGATCGCGGTGAGCGCGAGCGAGCTCGCTGGGGAGCTCCAGGCGGCTGATGGTTCGGACCTGTCCGAGGTGATCAGCCGGGTGCTTGATGAACGCCGTGCGGCGTGATCGGGCATGAACCAATCCATGCGTTATACAGGGAAACCCCACGGATGAGCGCCCGTGGGGTTTTTCTTTGAATCTGGAAGCTCGATCGGGGTTATGCACAATCGTGCAGATCCGCCTGGGCATCGTGAATATCCACGATTGTTCGCCCGGAGATATCGCCCGCGAGTGCTTTCCAACTCGGGTCCCAGTCGAGTGCTTCGGGCGTGGAACACGCGATGGATGCACCGCCCCCGAGTGTTCTCAGCGGCGATCGGCCGGATCGGCGTCCGTGGACGAAGCGTTCCTCGAAGAGCTCGCGCATCCAGTACATTTCCGCGTTCGGGGGTGTGCCCTCCGGGAATCGCTCGGCGGCACCCGCGAGTGATTCTGCATCGACAAGTCGTGCGGCGTGCGCACGGAGGGTATCGACCCAGCCGTAGCCCACGCCATCGGAGAACTGCTCCTTCTGGCGCCACAGTATGGACTCGGGGAGCCAGGGGGATTGTGCGTCATCGAACGCGGCGCGGAGGAGGCGTTTCTCGGTTGGGCGTTGCCCCGGCATTCTGGGTGCGGGTGCGCGGTCGGCGGGGCGGATTGACATCGTGTGGTCGATCAGGTCTCTGTCAAGGAATGGGAATCGGAGCTCAAGCCCGAACGCCATGGGTGCTTTGTTGGCGCGCATCACATCGTACTGGTGCAGACGGGTGACCTTGCGGACGGTTTCTTGGTGTAAGGCCTCGGGGCTTGGGGCTTTGTGGAAGTAGAGGTATCCCGCGAAGATCTCGTCCGCGCCCTCGCCCGAGAGGACCATCTTGAATCCCATCGCGCGGACACAGCGTGCGAGGAGATAGGTCGGGACGGCGGTGCGGACCTGCTGGTCGGACTCGAGGTGCTCGAGCACGGTCGGGAGTGCTTCGAGGGCTTCCTCGGTGGTGAATCGGAACTCGTGGTGCTGGGTGCCGAGGAAACTCGCGGCTTGTCTCGCGCAGTCGAGATCCGGGGAGCCGTCGAGCCCGATCGCGAAGGTGTGGATCGGGCCGTAGCCGGCGCGGATGGAGGCGCGGTTGGCGATGGAGGCGACGAGCGAGGAGTCGAGCCCTCCTGAGAGGAGGACGCCCCAGAGGACATCGCCCATCATGCGCATCTCGACGGCGCGGATCAGGGTATCGCGGAGTGCTGTATGATCCGCGGGGGTTTTCGGGGTCTCGTGCATCCACTCGGGTGTGTACCAGCGGACGCAGCGGACGCCTTGTTTGTCGCGGACCCATGCGGTTCCGGGCTCGACGAGTTCGACGCGATCGCAATCGTCGATGAGGGCTTTCATCTCGGAGGCGAACCAGAGGGTGCCGTCGGCGTGGTGCCCGATGTAGAGCGGGCAGATGCCCATGTGGTCGCGTGCGGCGATCCAGTCTGGTGAATCGGTGTGCTGGACAACGAGGGCGAACTGCCCGTGGAGTTTGGCGATGCCTTCGATACCGAACTTCGCGAGGACCGGCCCGATGACTGCGGAGTCGCAGGTAGAGGTGGGGACGGAATCGCAGAGCGTTCGGAGTGCTTTGTGGTTGTAGATCTCGGAGTTGGAGACCCACGCGACGGGATCGTGGGCGATCGGCTGCTGCCCGGACTCGGGGGAGACGATCGCGAGGCGTCGGTGTCCGAGCCAGGCGTGATCGAGGGCGAGTGTTCCCCGTTCATCGGGGCCGCGATGGGTGAGACGATCGATGAGCTGTTCCGCGCGTTGTGCGTGGGAAGGGGCGGGGGCTTTGGAATCGGGGGTTTCGAGGATTGCGAGTAGTCCGCACATGGTGTTGGTCCTTCGGGGTGCATGGGCTGGTGACCGGGAAGGGCTCGCGCGAACATTGCACGAAAAAAGCCCTGTCCTCGGACAGGGCCTTCGTGGTTGGTGATGGGGGATGAACCCGTCAGGCCGACCGCGATACCCCGCCGAGCGGCGGATTGGTATTGCGATTCGGATTGGAGACGGGCTGATAGAACATCGGAGGGAGTCTACTTTGGAGCGGGGATCGATGCAAGGCTTCTTTTCTGCTTGGGCGTAAAGAGTTGGTGAGCCGGTGTTATCGGGCAGGAAGGGTGTTTTTCATGGGCACCCCGCGTTGTAGAGGCTGAGGAAGGCGAAGACATCGAAGATGTCGTGGTTCCCGTCATCGGTGAGGTCCGCCTGGGGGTGCGCGTTGTTGAATAAGTCGAGGAAGGCGAAGACATCGAAGATGTCGAGGGCACCGCTGGGTGAGAAGTCGGCGGGGCAGGGGAGTGCGGTGATGGTGGCGTTTGTGCCGTCGGGGAGGTAGAGGGTGTCGGTTGCGCCGTTGGCGTAGGTGATGGTTGCGAGGGTGTGGGTGTCCGCTCCCAGCCCGAGATGCATAGAGAGCTCGGACTGTGCGAGGTAGTTGGATCCGCCGTCGAGGTAGCGGAGCTGGGTGTGGTTGTCGGAGACGAGGGCGACGCGGGTTCCGAAGCCGTCGGGGGCGAGGGTGGGGATGTGGGAGGTGTCGAAGCGGATGGTGACGCTGTGGGTGTCGGGTCCGGCGGGCAGATCGTTGCGGTAGAGCGAGGCCTGTTGGCGGTTGCAGAGGATGAGGATGTCGCGGTCGCCGTCGTTGTCGAAGTCGGCGGTGAGCAGCCCGCGTCCCTGCCCGGTGTGGACGATCCCCGCGTCCACCGCTTGTTCGACAAAGTTTCCGGCGCCGGTGTTCATGAAGAGGAGAGTGGGGTCGTCCTGGTTTTTCAGATCGCGTGCTCCGTTGGTGTCGATGATGTCGACGAATCCGTCGTGGTTGAAATCGACGGCATCGGCGCCCCAGGACCAGTAGCCGTAGTTGCAGCCGGCGGTCATGGAGGATTCGGTGAAGCGGTGCGGCGTCTCGTTCTGGAGATAGAGCATGTTCCCGGATCCGGGCACGCCGTTGAGTGTGTTGGTGAGGCTGGTGACATACCAGTCGAATCGCCCGTCGTTGTTGAAGTCGGCGTAGGTGTTGCCCATACCGTTGGAGTCGAGCCCGGTGCCGTTGAACGGGGTGGCGTTGGCGAATGTGCCGTCGGTGTTGTTGATGAGGTATTGGGAGGTCCCGAAGTCGGCTGCGATGAGGATCTCGGGGTAGCGGTCGGCGTTCATATCGACGAACCGGCAGGAGTAGCCATTGACCATTGATGCGGGGAGATTCATCGCGGCGGTGACATTGGTGAATGTTTCGTCGCCGTTGTTCTGGAAGAGGGTGTTCCCGCTGCGCCAGCCGACGACGAGGAGATCGAGGTCGCCGTCGAGGTCGTAGTCGCCGAACGCGGCGGAGTAGGCGTCGCCGATGTTGAAGGAGTTGAAGCGGACGCCCGCGAACGGGGCGACATCGGTGAAGGTGTGGTCGCCGTTGTTGCGGTAGAGGCGGTTGAACCCGGGGGAGTAGAAGGGCTGGGGCCCGAGGGAAGTGACATAGATATCGAGGAAGCCGTCGTTGTTGAAATCTCCGACGGCGGCGCCGGCGCCGCGGTGGTTGGCGAGCAGTCCCCAGCTGGCGGTCTCGTCGGTGAAGTGCCCGGTGCCGTCGTTGATGTAGAGCTTGTCGAGACCCGCGGAGCCGCCGAGGACGAAGAGGTCCTGGTCGCCGTCGCGGTCGAAGTCGCCGACGGCGCCGCCCGCGACCATGAACTCGTAGTCGAAGGCGTTGGAAATCGTGCTGTGGGGTGCGGCGACACCCTTGGCGATGGTCTGTTCAGTAAAAATTGGATCGGATGCGTCGGCGTGCGGAACAAAGAGCACGAGGGCCGCAAACCACGAGAGAGCTTGCATGAGTTTGTTCCAGGTTTGGTTGCGTGTTATGGCGTCGGCGGGCACCCCGCGTTGTAGAGGCTGAGGAACGCGAAGACATCGAAGATGTCGTGGTTCCCGTCGTCGGTGAGGTCCGCCTGGGGGTGCGCGTTGTTGAACAAGTCGAGGAAGGCGAAGACATCAAAGATATCGAGAGCGCCGTTGGGTGAGAAGTCGGCTGGGCAAGGCATCGCGGTGATGGTGGCGTTTGTGCCGGCGGGGAGGTAGAGGGTGTCGGTTGCGCCGTTGGCGTAGGTGATGGTTGCGAGTGCGCCGTCATCGCTGCCGATGCCGGCGTGGATGGAGAGCTCGGACTGTGCGAGGTAGTTGGATCCGCCGTCGAGGTAGCGGAGTTGGGTGTGGTTGTCGGAGACGAGGGCGACGCGGGTTCCGAAGCCGTCGGGCGCGAGGGCGGGGATGTGGGAGGTGTCGAAGCGGATGGTGACGCTGTGGGTGTCGGGCCCGGCGGGCAGATCGTTGCGGTAGAGCGAGGCCTGCTGGCGGTTGCAGAGGATGAGGATGTCACGGTCGCCGTCGTTGTCGAAGTCGGCGGTGAGCAGCCCGCGCCCCTGCCCGGTGTGGTCGATGCCGGAGGCGACGGCCTGGTCGGTGAAGTTCCCGGAGCCGTCGTTCATGTAGAGGAGTGTGGGGTCGTCCTGGTTGATGGGATCGCGGTAGCCGTTGGTGTCGATGATGTCGACGAATCCGTCGTGGTTGAAATCGACGGCGTCGGCACCCCAGGACCAGTCCGCATCGTTGCAGCCGCTGGCGGCGGCGATTTCTTGGAAGATGTGGGGCGTTTGGGTCTGTTGGTAGAGCATGTTTCCCGAGCCTGTGGGCTGCCCATTGAGGACGGTCAGGGAGGTGACATACCAGTCAAAGAGTCCGTCGTTGTTAAAGTCGGCGTAGGTGTTGCCCATACCGTTGGAGTCGAGCCCGGTGCCGTTGGATGGTGTGGCGTTGGTGAATGTGCCGTCGGTGTTGTTGATGAGGTACTTGGAGGTGACGAAGTCGCCGGAGAGGAGGATCTCGGGGTAGCGGTCGTCGTTCATGTCGACAAAGCGGGGGGTGAAGCCCTGTGTTTCGGTGACGGGGAAGTCCAGGTTGGCGCTGACATCTTCGAATGTGCCGTCGCCCTTGTTGTTGAAGAGCCTGTTGCCTCCGAGCCATCCTGCGACGAAGAGGTCGAGGTCTCCGTCGAGGTCGTAGTCGCCGAATGCTGCGGAGTAGGCGTCGCCGTTGACATAGTTATTGAACATGACACCGGCGGCAGCGGCGACATTGGTGAAGGTGTGATCGCCGTTGTTGCGGTAGAGGCGGTTGTGCCCGGGCATGTTCTGGGATTGGGGGCCGAGGGAGGAGACAAAGATGTCGAGGTCGCCGTCGTTGTCGTAGTCTCCGACGGCGGCGCCCGATCCTCGGTGGTTTGCGAAGACGCCCCAGCTGAGGGCTTCATCGGTGAAGTTCCCGTTGCCGTCGTTGATGTAGAGCTTGTCGATCCCGCCGGAGCCGCCGAGGATGAAGAGGTCCTGGTCGCCGTCGCGGTCGAAGTCGCCGACGGCGCCGCCCGCGACCATGAACTCGAGGGATGGCGTGACCTGGATGGTGCTGTGGGTGTGGGTGATCCCTGCGGGCATGGTCTGCTCGGAGAACACCGGGTTGGCGGCGTGAGCAAGCGGACCGAGCGTGCCCGCGAGGGCGAGCACGATGGTCGGCGAGAAACTGTGGACGCAGGTACCCCTTGTCATGATGCAAACCCCTTCGATCCGGCATCCCTCGGCGTTGCGTGGGATTCAGGTACTTCCCCTCTTGCCGTTGGGCAAGATATCCGGGCGGGGTGGGCGGTTGCAAGAGATTTTCAAAAAAGGCGTATTCTTTGCAAAAAACAGCTGATAACAAGCGGGTGTGTCCGAAGCAGCCGGGAATAGTGTCGGCAGAGATCGGGTTTGGTATCGACTGGTCTCTGCTTGTAGAAGGAGCACGCGATGTGGACACATTCGGGTTCTCGGCTGTTGGTGATCTCCACGGTTGCCATGGCGATGGTGGGTAGTATGGTCGCGTCGTTCGGGCTTGGGCCGGGCGTGGGGACTGCGAAGGAGCTTCACACAATGTCAGAGAAGGCGGACGGGTATTCGGCGAGCGGGTTCCGGGTTGATCGGTACAGCGATGAGCGGATCGCGGAGCTTGCGGAGAAGCTGACCGAGGAGGAGAAGAGGGTCATCCTGAACGACGGCACGGAGCCGGCGTTCTGCGGGAATCTTGTCGACAATAAGAAGGAAGGCGTGTATCTGTGCCGGCTTTGTGGGTTGCCGTTGTTCTCGTCGGATTCGAAGTTTACTTCGGGCACGGGCTGGCCGAGCTT
>JAGQOC010000173.1 GCA_020427745.1 Phycisphaerales bacterium
ACGGGCACGAACTCGATGTCGGACTGATTGGTGTCGGTGTTGAAGCGGGCGACGGAGGTCTTGAAGAAGTTGGCGTCGTCGCGTTCGGGGTAGTCCTTGCGGAAGTGGGCGCCGCGGGACTCCTTGCGGAGCAGCCCGGCTTTGAGCATCGCCTCGGCGAGGACGAGCATGTCTCCGGTGGCGCGGGTGAAGCTGAGGGACTGGTTGGTCCAGGTGGCGGCGTCGCCCAGCTCGACCTTCGCGAACCGCTCGCGGAGCTCGGCGACCTTGGTCAGGCCCTTTTCGAGTCGTTCGCCGGTCTTGACGACGGTGGAAGCGGCGGTCATCTCGTCGCCGAGTTCCTTGGCGATCTGGTAGGGGTTGAACGCGCGGTCGCCCGTGCCGCCCGAGGTGGTGGCGAGCAGGCGGTCGTGCTTGTTCTGCTCGCGTTTGACGGCGGCGTCGAACAGCGACGAGGGGGCGTCGGTGTCCTGCTTGTGGTCGCGGATGTAGTTGACGACGGAGGTGCCGTTGCAGAGCCCGTCGAAGAGGCACGAGAGCAGCGCGTTGGCTCCGAGCCGGTTGGCGCCGTGGTAGGCGAAGTTGACCTCGCCGAACGCATACAACCCGGTGATGTTCGTCATCGCGTTGTTGTGCGCACCGATCGTGAGCCCGTGACCCGGCTCGCTTCCCACCGGGACCGGGTTCCCGGGCTTGTGCTCCGTGCCGGGCTGGTCGGGGCGGTAATCGCCGGGCGTATAAGTCGTCCACAGCCCGCCCATCGAGTAGTGCACCGCCGGGAAGATCCGCATCGGTGTATACCGCGGATCGTCGCCCGCGAACTTCTCGTAGATGTCCATGATCCCGCCGAGCTTCTCCGTCAGGTACTGCGGGTCCTTGTGCGTCAGATCCAGATACACCTGGTTCGTGCCATTGATCCCCATCCCGTCGTTGACACAGACATCGAAGATCTCCCGCGTTGCGATATCGCGGGGCACCAGGTTCCCGTACTTCGGGTAGCGTTCCTCGAGGATGTAGTACCGCTCGTTCTCCGGGATGTCCCTGGGCTTGCGGGTATCGCCCTTCTTGGCGGGCACCCAGACGCGCCCGCCCTCGCCTCGGGCGGATTCGCTCATCAGTCGGCACTTGTCCGCGCCCGGGATCGCGGTCGGGTGGACCTGGATCATCTCCGCGTTGCCGTACCACGCACCCGCCTGGTAACACCTTGACGCGGCCCCGCCCGTGCAGATCACCGAGTTGGTCGATTTGCCGAACACCAGCCCGCACCCGCCGGTCGCCATAACCACGGCGTCCGCACGGAAGCTCTGGATCTGCATCGTCCGCATGTCCTGCGCAACGATGCCCACGCAGCGCCCGTCCTCAAGGATCGGCCAGAGGAACTCCCAGAACTCTTTCTTGTTAATCTTGCCCTCCGCCGCGTACCGCCGCGTCTGCTCGTCCAATGCGTAGAGCAGCTGCTGCCCGGTCGTCGCGCCGGAGAAGTGCGTGCGTTTGAAGAGCGACCCGCCGAACAGGCGCAGATCGCGGAACCCCTCGTTCGATCGGTTGAACGGCACACCCATGCGGTCGAGCAGGTCGATGATCTTCGGCGCCCAGTTCGCCATCTCGAGCACGGGGTGCTGGTCGTTGAGGAAGTCGCCTCCGATGAGCGTCTCGTCGAAGTGCTGGTACTCGGAATACCCCTGCTGGCGTGCAACCTCGTTGCACGCGTTGATCCCGCCCTGTGCGCACACGGAGTGCGAACGCTTCACCGGGACCATCGAGAACAGATCCACCCCAACACCGGCTTCCGCGATACGGATCGACGCGGCCAAGCCCGCCAGTCCGCCGCCCACCACAATCACTCGTTTCTCGCTCATGCTTTCACTTCCAATCGTTCATCGGAACGCGTCCGACGCGGTGTGGTGTTATCCGTCGTTGTGCCCGTCACTGTCGGCTTGGGTGACCTCTTCCTCGATCAGGATCACCGGCTCATCGTGCCCCGCCTGCGCCTCGACCGCGCGGGCCTTGTCGTAGTCCAGCGTCGCAAAGCCGACGACCGACGCCCACGCCATCACCATCAGCCCGGCGCCCAGACCGGCGCAGACAACCCCCCACCGCTTCTGCGCGGTGCGGGATACGGTCAGCCCCCAGGTGATCGCGGCCGTCCACAACCCGTTGGCAAAGTGGAACACGAGCGCCGTCACCCCGAGGAAGTAAAACACGGAAACAAGAACGCCCAACCCGGTGATCTCGCCCGTGGAGCCCCGCAGAGCCGCGGCGAGCGTCGAGGACGCGAACTCGTGCGACCACTGCGTTCCCCCCGGAACCAGGAATGTCCACCCCCAGCGGAGCGTGGCGATGTGGTACAGGATGAAGAACATCCCGAACATCCCCGTCCAGCGCTGGAGCACATAGCGGAGGTTCCCGCCGTACTTGTAGCTCGACATGTTGTTCGAGCTGCCCATGATGTAGAGCATCCCGAACACGATGTGGAATGCGATCGCCGCCCACAGCGTGATCTCGATCAGCAGCAACAGCGGCATGTTGTTGATGAAGCTCACCTCGTGCTGGAAGGTTGCGATGGACTTGCTCATCCACCCGTCACCGTGCGCACGACTATTGACCCCGCCCCACGCAATCGTGGAGTTCGTCGTCAGGTGCATAATCAGGAACACCCCGATGGGGACGATCCCGGTCAGCGACTGGAGTCTCCGCAGCAGGAAGTGGTGACGCTCAAGAAAACCCGCGTTTGTGCTCACTTGGAAGCTCCTGTCTGTGAGGAATCTGTCTTCCTCATCGTATCGGCCAGATCTCGCATTTCGACCCAAAGATCCCCTCGTATGAGGCCATCAGAGCGTTCATCGGGGTCAGAACTTCAGGCTGGGCCCGTCCGGGTTGCCGCCCAGATCAGGACCGATGCCGGGCCCGCCCTGCATCTGCTGGAGTGTCCCGTCCGCCGCGGCCTTGGACACCGCCTTGGTGACCTCAACAAACTGGTAACGCAGCTCGGTCACCGTGCCATCGAGCATCTTCTGTTCGTCCTCCGAGAGGTTGCCCTTGGTCTTCTCCTGGACGACGCCGAGCATATCGATATTCAGCTTGGCGACCTCCAGCGAGACCATCGCACGCCCGGATTCGTCGGGGAACGCGCCCATGTACATCAGCGCCTGGGTCGCGAGCATCGAGACCAGTTCCTTGAACCCGATCTGCTCGGGGAGCCCCGGAACACCCCCCTCGGCGGCCTTGGCGGCGGCCTCCCGCTCGGCCTGTGCGAGCTTCTCTTTTTCCGCCTGCGCGGACGATTTCCAATCATCATCGATGAGAATCTTGGGCTGTTCTGAGTCTGACATCGTGTCCTCCGTGTTCTTTGCAAGTATCCTAGGACAGCGAAAAGGAAGGAACCGAACGCATGGGGAACGATCACACCGCCAGGACGACCCGCTGGATGCCCGCACTCACTCTGGGCGTTACCCTCCTGCTGAGTCCGGGCTGCTCGGCTAAGAAGGTCACCCGTGCCGATTCGGGGAGCAAGGAGCTCATCGACGCCCACGAGTTCTACAACGCGGACGAGCAGCCGGCGGACCATGCCGCCCGCCCCGCGCCCGTTGATGCCCCCGACACACCGGTCATCGACACCGCTCGGCGTGCGCCCTCCGAGCCCGTCACCCTGACCCCGCTGCCCCCCGTCGTCACCCAGCCGGTTGATCGCCCGATCCCCACGGGCGAGCTGGAGCTTCTGGATGCCAAGGTGGGCGACATCAACGGGCACCCGATCTACGCCAACGAGTTCTTTGCCCCGATCCGTGACCAGCTGATCGGAGAAGCGGCGCGCCTGGATATGGGACAGTGGCAGCGGGTCGCCGCCCGCGCGATCGCGACGCGCCTGGACGGGATCATCGCCGACGAGCTCCTCCGCGCCGAAGCGATCGCATCGCTCTCGCAGCAGCAGCGGCTCGGACTCCGCGCGTTCCTCCAGGGCTTCCGCTCCGACCTGCTCTCGCAGAATCTGGGCAGCTCCGAACTCGCCAACCGGCGCGTCCTCGAGGAGCAGGGCATCACCCTCGACGAGGCGCTGCGTCAGCAGGAGGTCGACACCCTCATCCGCCTGACGCTCTTCCGCGAGATCAACCGACGCGTCAATGTCTCGTGGCGTGATATCAAGCAACGCTACGAGCGGGACCTCGAGAAGTATTCGCCTCCCCCCACCGCAACCTTCCGGCGCATCCGTGTCTTCAACAGCAACGCCGACGGCATCGCGAAGGTCAACGACCAGCTCGCGAGCGGGGTCGCGTTCGAGGAGATCGCCGGCTCCGACATCAACACCTTCAAACCCGAAGAGGGAGGCATCGAATCCTTCGAGATCGACGGAGACTACGGGTCGACCACCTTCTACGGCATCGACACGCTCAACGAGAAAGCATGGTCGCTCAACCCCGGCGATTGGACCGGGCCCTTCGAATCAGGGCCGTCCACCTACTGGCTCAAGCTCGAACGGATCGAGCAGGAATCGATCTCCCTCTACGATGCCCAGCTCGCGATCCAGCGGGAGATCACCGTCGAGCGCCGGCTCGAGCAACAGCAGGAGTACCTAGGCCGCCTGATCGATCGTGCGCACTTCTCCTCGCGTGACGAGATCCTGATCCAGCTGATCGACATCGCCACCGAGCGCTACGGCCCAGCCCAGTAGCCGGGTATGTGGACCTGGTCGCGAAAGCCGAAGAGTGTCTGGGTCCGCGGCGAGGACGAAGCCGCGGGGCTCATGCGCCGGGCGGGCTGTGCCATCCTCGCGCGGAACCTGCGTCTGCCGATGGGCGAGATCGATCTGCTCTGCCGGGAGAAAAAATCCGGGACCGTTGTGATCGTCGAGGTCAAGGCACGCGAATACAGCGAGGACGACCGCGTGCGAATCAGCCCCACTGCCAACATCAATCATGCCAAACAGCAGAAACTCCGCACACTCGCACGCGCGATCAAGAAAGACCCGAAGTACCGAGATGCCCCGATCCGGATCGATGCGATCGGCGTGATCTTCGCCAAGGGCCGGCGGGCCCCGGTTGAGATCAAGCACTACATCGGTGCCGTGCGCGACGAGTCCTGACCAGAAAGACCATTCACGCCCGGCGGTCGGAGCGAGCCGCGGAACTTGGCCTCCAGCTTCGTCTCCTCCAGCGTCGCCATGTCGATCTTGGTGGGGATAATGACGGAGAACATCGAGCCCCGCCCGACCTCCGAAACAAGCTGGATCTCGCCCTGAAGCAGCTTGGTCAGTTCGGAGACGATCGCGAGCCCGAGCCCGGTACCCGCGTGCATCCGTGTGTGCGACGAATCGACCTGCTGGAACTTGTCAAAGATCCGCTGCTGGTCGTCGGACGCGATCCCGGGCCCGTTGTCGATCACGCTGATCCGTACACGGTCCTTCCCCGATGCATCGTCGGGCAGGTTCTCCGTCCGCAGCACGATCTCGCCCGCCGTGTCGTTCTCGGTCGAGCCCGTAAACTTCACCGCGTTGGACAACAGATTAAACACCACCTGCTGGAACTTCTTCGCGTCCGTCTCGATCAGCGGCACATCCGGGGACATCTCCAACTGCACACGGATGTTCTTCTTCCGGGCGAGCGGGTGGATCAGCCCCGCGAGCGCCTGGCAGGTGTCGCTCAGGTTCATCGGCGTGATATTGAGATCCACACGCCCCGCCTCGATCTTCGCCATCTCCAAGAGTGACTCGATCATCTCCAGCAGCGTCCGCCCAGACGAGACGATGTTCACCAGATACCGCTCGCGCTTCACGAGCTCGGCGTCCTCGATGTCGCACCCGTCCTCCGCGTTGCACTCCGCGATCTCCGAACGCGCGATCTCCAGCAGCAGCTCGGCGAACCCGATGATCGCATTCAGCGGTGTCCGCAGCTCGTGCGACACGCTCGCGAGAAACTCCCCCTTCAGCCTCGCCGATTCGAACAACGCAACATTCGCCTCGGCGAGCTCGGTGAGCTTGATATCCATCGCCGCGTTCGCGCCCCGGAGCTGGTCCTGCTGGCGTGAAAGCTCCGTGAGCATCAGGTTGAAGGTCTCCGCCAGCTCCTCGAACTCGTCCCCGGTCTCGATGTGCGAGCGGATATCGAGGTTCCCGTCGCGAACCTCCTCGGCGGTCTTCTGGAGCGAGAGCACCGGGCGGATAATCAGCTTGCTCGTAATCGCCGCAAAGACAACGAGCGCCACCGCGAGCACGACGAACCCCGCCGCGAGGACATAGAGGAGGTTGATGACCAGCAGCCAACCCGCGCCATCCGAACGGCGTTCGATGACGGTGATGTGCGTCACAATCCCCGCATCGTCGCGGATCGCCCGTGCGTAACGGTACACCCGTCCCCATCCAGACCAGTCGGCGTCGAACCACTCTGTCCGCGAACGCGAGCCGCGGAACCGATCCAACGCCCTGCGGACGAACCGGTCCTCGGTCGCCGCAGCAACAGCCTGGTCATAGCTCAGTGGCGTGATCGTCGTCCCCGAGCGGACGACCTGCTCCGTGCCCAGATGATCGGAATCGGGGTCCGCCCAGAACGCGTACGCAACACGGGCGGCATCCTTCTCGCCGGACCCGATCAAGCCGTTCATACGCAGGAGCTGGGGCGACATCGCGATGGTGATGATGAGCGCCGACGCCGCACCGAACAGAAGCAGACACTTCGTCGCCAGCGACAGCTCGCTGAACCACCCCCGGATGTCCTCGATGGTCGTCATGCACCGAGTGTATCCGGTGATCGGATTTGGAGTTGGGTTTCGCCCCCGCCGGGCGTACACTCCTTGCCCATGGCGCACAAAACCGTCTATCTCGAAACCTTCGGCTGCCAGATGAACGAGCTGGATTCTGAGCTCGTCGCCGGCTCGCTGGGCACCCTCGGGTACCGGTTCACGAGCGACCCCGACAACGCCGACATCGTGCTCTACAACACCTGCTCCGTGCGCGAGCGGGCGGAGCAGAAGGTCTGGTCGCGTCTGGGCGCCATGAGCCGGGAGAAGAACGATCGCCCGGCGCTCGTCATCGGCGTGCTCGGGTGCATGGCCGAACGCGACGGCGAGTCGCTCATGCACCGGATGCCGGTCGTCGATCTGATGTGCGGGCCCGCCGAGCTCGACAAGCTGCCCGAGCTGCTCGACAACGCCGTGCGCACGAAGACCTCCCTCGCAGCCGAGGACCCCAGCCGGGCAACCCGAACATCC
>JAGQOC010000174.1 GCA_020427745.1 Phycisphaerales bacterium
TCGAGGAGATCTTCGCGGACTTCGGCGTGGAACTGCCCTGGCTCACGCAGATGCTGATCGATACAAGCCGATGGGTCGCGGGGAATCGCCCCGGTCAGGGGATCGCGGGCTTCTGGTTTATCTTGTTGGGATTGCCGACACTCTTTATCGCGTTCAAGCTGCTCAAGAAGACGCCGCCCGGGCGGGCGACGCTGGATGTGATTTTCCTCTGGACGCCGATCTTCGGGAAGCTGATCCGCAAGACAACGATCGCGCGGTTCACCCGGACGCTCGGCACGCTGATCGGTGCGGGTGTGCCGATCCTCGAGGCCGTGACAATCACGGCGGAGACGAGCGGGAACTATGTGTTCGAGAAGGCGCTCAAGAAAGTGCATGACTCGATCCGCGAGGGCGAGAGCTTCGCCGGGCCGCTGCGTGAGTCGAAGACCTGCGACGCGATTGTGGTCAACATGATCGATGTCGGTGAGGAGACCGGTGATATGGACGCGATGCTCATGAAGATCGCGGACAACTACGACGAGGAGGTCGATGTCGCGGTCGCGGGTCTGGTCTCGCTGCTCGAGCCGTTGATGGTTGTGCTGCTCGGCGGCATGGTCGGGACGATCGTTGTCGCGATGTTCCTCCCGATGGTGAAGATGATCGAGTCGCTGGGTTGATCAAGGAAAGGGCCGCGATGCGAAGCAGTATGCCGACATCTGGAATGAATCGGGGCTCTCGTTCGGCGTTTACGCTGGTCGAGCTGCTTCTGGTCATCGCGATCGTCGGGCTGCTTGTTGGGTTGCTCACCGTTGGGCTCACCAAAGCGCTCAACACCGCGAAGAAGGCCGCGAGCGAACAGTCGACCAAGGCGCTCGTGCAGGCGGTCGAGCAGTTCCGCTCGGAGTTTGGGTTCCTCCCGCCGCTGGTGCATGACGGGGTGGTGATCAGCGGCAGTGATCCCGCGTATCAGCCCGCGGCGAACCTGGCGCAGTCGCAGTCCGATGGGCCGACGATTGATATTGGTGTGTCGGATTCACGCCCGGATATCGCGCTCGTCTGGTCGGAGGGGGTGGACCGCAACTTCCTCCGCAGACGGACCGGCATGGGTCTGGACGAGATCGATCTCCCCTCCGGCGGTGGCCCGTGGGACAACGACAGTGCATGGGACGATCGCCGGTATTCCAAGTTCTCGCTCGCCTACTACCTCGGCGGCGTGCTCGGCAAGGGGATCGATGGACTCGAGGGTCCAGGCTTTGCTCGTCCGCTCGCGGACGGGAGTTTCGAGGGGGTCGGCTACCCGGTCGGATCGACGCGCGATCGCTATGAGCCGACGATGGATGTTGATCGGCGTGGTGTGCGCATCCAGGTCGGCTACGGCGAGCTCTCCGAGTTCCCCGAGCACGATCAGGTTGCGCCGGCGGCACTGATGCCGGGCGACACAGAAATCGCGTTGGTGGACTCCTTCGGGCATGCATACCGCTACTACCGCTGGGAGCACGGTCGGTTCTACCCGGGATCAGGGAAGTTTGAGGTGCGCAACGCGTTGGACATGAATATCCCTCCTGTGCTGATCGACCCGGTGATCTTTGCGGATGTGCGGAACAACTCGTCGAATGCCGACGAGACGGACCTGACGCAGGGGAGTCTCGAGCTCCGCAGCGCCCGGTTCGCTGTGGTGGGGGCGGGCCCGGACGGGCTCTTCGGTGTCGAGGCGATCGAGACGATCGCGGACGCGTTGCGTGAGCCTGTGCCGACGGATCTTGAGGACATCGCGAAGATGCGCAAACGCGTTTGGGAAGACAACGCGGTGGGGGTTGGCAACTGATGATGGCGCATACCCCCAATCCTGCTCAGGATCGTTTCGGCGGGCTCGCCCGCTGCGCGTTCACGATGGTTGAACTTCTGGTCGTGGTGGTGATCATCACGGTCATCGTCGGGATCTCGGTCCCGGCGTTCCAGTCGATGCTGTACTCCTCCGAGCGCACTCTCGCGATCAACGCGATGCAGAACGCGACGGTGCTCGCCCATGACCTCGCCCTGCGTGGTCAGGAGGGCGAGGACGGCGCGGTCGTGTTTTTGTTCGACGAGGACGGACAGGTGACGATCGTGCCCGCCGTCAAGGTGGGGACGCTTGTCGAGCCGATCAATCCGAACCAGCTTAACGCGAGCGCGTTCCAGGAGCGGGATGTGTTCGCGCCGATCGCTTCGGGTGAGACGATACAGCTCCCCCGGAACTGGAGCGTGCGTGGGTACGCCGCGCCCGGGATGATGATCGATTACCTCTCGGACGGCGAGGCGGTCGCGCAGTGGTACAACTCGCCGCTCTACGGCGGCACTACGGTGAGCACCTCGACCGGACCCAAGGTGGACCGGAATTGGGTCTTCCCGGAGAGCGGGTTCTATGCGAAGGATGCGCAATCGTTCGGTGCCGCACCCGGCGGTGGATTCGGATCCGTTGGTCGCGATGATCCGACCGGGCGGCAGTCGTTCATGGTCCGCTTTGATTCACAGACGGGCGCGGTGAGCCGCGATACGACGGCGGCGTTGTTTATCAGCCCGCGTCCGAGCCGCGAGCGTCCCTATGGCGATCGTCCCACGCTGATCAATCGATGGAAGAGAGTGGACCTCGCGGACTCGACGCGTCAGTGGGCCGAGCGGATGCTCAAGGCCCCGAGCCTGACGGGCAACAGCCAGTGGACGCGTGCGGACACGACCGAGCGGATGCAGTTCATCGGTAACTCGTCCAACGATACTGTGCTTGTGAAACCCGTTACCCGTCTCGCCATTTATGACGAGCGAGCGCTCGCACGCGGCATCAAGGCACGCGGGCTCAACAAGATCACCAACACGATCTACGAGCCGTATGACCAGTCGCTCCCGAACGGACGCATCCGTCTGGATAGCGCACTCTTTCAGGGTTTCAGCGAGGACCAGATCCGCTTGGATATCAACGCATGGATCGATGGGGACACCAATCTTGATGGCGTCTTCAACGAGGACGACGAGCCGGAATCGCGGATCTACACGATCCAGCCGTATTCCGGCGCACTCCAGGAGGTCCTGCGATGAGTTCCGTCCTTCGTCATCGTGGGTTCTCGCTCGTCGAGGTACTGATCGCGATCCTTGTGCTCGCGCTCGGGTTGCTCGGGCTCGGGGCTATTTTTCCCGTCGTGATCTCGCAGCAGCGCGACGCGGTGGATGCGACACAGGGCGAGGTGGTCGCGAGCACTGCCGAGTCGCTTCTGCGTGGGAACAGCGAGATCGGGAACCTGAAGTATCTCGCGGGCAATCGGGCGTTCGGCAAGCGGACCTCTGCGGGTATCGCGGACTACGAGTATGAATGGGTCGCGGCGTGGCCGACGACTCCGGGTCTGCCGCTGAACCAGTACTCGAACTGGCCGAGTGTCCCAACATTCAATCTGCAGACCGGAGCGATCGTGCTTCAGGACATCCCCGCGGGCAACGGCAACGACCCGACAACGGATGCGATCAATCTCCGCACCGTTCCGCTCGGCGCCCGGTTGTACCCGCAGCCGCACTCGGGTGAGGATCCCCGGTTTGTCTGGGACTTCGTCGCTCGGCGGGAGCCGACACAGGACGCGGTGCAGGTGGCGATTATCGTCCGTCGGATCGATGCGAGGCTTCCCGTGCCTCGTAACAAGACGCTCTCGGATGTCCTCACGGGGAGCAACGCTACGGATGTGCTGCTGCCGGTGGGGATCGGTCAGACCGGACGCCCGACGCCCTCACGCCCCGGGCAGTTCACGGTGTACTCGATGCCCCAGTTCCTCGGGGTGTATGTCGACGAGGACAAGCTCGATCGCTTCTACTTTACGGACACGAGCGGCGCGACGGACACCTCGCGTGAGTTCGTGCGCAAAGTGGGGCAGAAGCTTCTGGACAACACGGGCGTGGTGCGCACGGTGGTCGGCGTAGACAAAGATGATGCGAACGGGATCCTGGTTGATCCGCCGTTTGTTCTGGCGAATGCGGGCGAGGGTGCCGGCGTGCGTCCGACGAATCTCGCGGAACGGGCGAGCTGGGTGCGTCAGATTGTGTTCACGCCGGAGACCCCGGTCGCGGTGCGGGTCTTCACGATCGGAGATGATTCTTGAACTATCCAGCGACTCCATCCGGGGATAGCCGTAATCGCGGGTTCAGCGTGGTCGAGATGATGGTCACGATCGGCGTGCTCGTGCTTGTCGCGGCTGGGGTGTCGGCGATCTTTACCTCCATCGGCGACACGGTGGCCCGTGGACGGAAGGTGAGCGAGCTCAATCGCTTTGCGTCGCAGGTCGAGCGCGTGATGCGCGAGGACTTCGAGCGTATGACCCGCGACGGGTTCCTCGTGATTGTCAATCAGAACGCGACCGATTTCAACGGCAATCTGGTTGATGTCCAGCTCTCGAGCGCCGACGCGTCGGATCTGGACGCGAACGGGAACACCGGACGGGTCCGCAGAGTAGATGAGATCATGTTCTTTGCGCGTGGTTCGTTCGCGTCCTCGCGTCGTGCGCTCGCATCCGGGCTTGTTGCGGAATCGTCGGAAGCGGCTATCTACTACGGGCACGGACAGAAGCGACCGCCGGCGTTGGGTGACGGTGGTGATATTGATAACTACATCTCAAACAAGTATCTGTTCTTCAACCCGCAGCCATACGACAACAACTATCCGGCTCGGTACAACGCAAATCTTGACGCGAGTCTGGGCGCTTCGCCGCTGGGTGAGCTGAACCCGAACCGTTACGCAAAGGACTGGTCTCTGCTGCGTCATGTGACGCTGCTGATGTCGCCGGAGAGCGCGGGTCGTGTGCTGCCTCAGGAGGTCTTCGGGCTGGACCGACGCGATCCGAACGAGCGTGAGTATCTCGAGGATTCTGAGCGCCAGATCGCGTTGCAGCCGGTCGCGAGGAGCATCTTCAGCTCGCTGCGTGGCACGGACCCACGCCGGATCATGCAGGACCCCAACCCGCCGCGAGCGATCTCCGATCCGTACACAACGAACCTCAGCGAGCTCTCGGGCTATCGCAGGCGTGCGAGCGGGCTGGTGGATATCGCGGTGGGAGATCTCGGGTTTGTGCGTTCGGTGGTGACCTCGGTGAACCGCACACCGAGGAGCTTCGGGATCAATCCGCGGAACATCTTCGGAGCGGGGACCAGGCAGTACGACAACTTCGCGAAGCAGTACTTCAATCCGGCAAACACGACCACTGACCCGACGGTCACCACATCGGATCGCTCGATCGTGCGTCAGTGGATGATCGACGCGCTCCCGAGCGAGTGGGACCAGTCGGGCGGCATCCCGGTCCAGGTCTCGCGGGTGCGCTACGAGGATGTCCCGACGCGGCTGCTCTACAGCGATGCCCAGTTCAACAACAACGATACCGGCCGGCTGCAGCAGGCGATCGCGGAATCGAATCAGGAGATGCTGGGTTCGTCGGTCTTCCTCCCGCGCTGCACGGAGTTCATCGTCGAGTGGTCCTACGGCTTCGTCAACGAGAATATCGTGAATGTAACGGACCCGGAGTTCAAGCAGCTGATCTGGTACGGGCGTGACCGGCGGATCGATTCGAACGCGGATGGGTTGCTCACCGCCGCGGACCGGGTCGCCGCGCGTTTCTACAACAAGAGCTACGGACGAACGGGGACGAATCAGGGCCCCGACGAGCTGCTTGTCGTTGGGCACGGTGCCGGCGGGATTGCGGATAATGTCCCCGAGATTGCGTGCTTCGGGTATTTCGATCCGAACGGAGCGCTTGATCCGAACGGGTTCAAGCCCTGGTCGTGGCCGAGATTTATCCGGGTGACGATGAGCATCGCGGACGCGTCGGATCCGACGATTGAAGAGACCTACCAGGTGGTGCTCGAGGTGCCCGCAGGCGGGGGCTGATTTTCGGTGATGGGACGACGCGGGCACCCCACGCGTCGAGGACACCGAGCCGAGAAACCAAGGGTGCACATCCGCCGCGGATGCGGCGAGGAGTTGAACGATGAACGCGACACAGGCGCAGAACCCAAGGGGTCACCAGGCACGGTCCGGATCGGCATTGCTGATCGTGATCGGCACGCTCGCGCTGATCGCGGTCTTCGCGGCGATCTACATCACCATCGGTCAGGGCGATCGACGCTCCGCGGCGACCGTGCGCGAGCGCAACAATGCGCAGGAGATCCAGAACACGATCGCCGGGCACATCGCGGGCGTGATTGCGCGCGATCGGCTCGATGTGTATCCCCAGCACCTCGACGCGACCGGGACTGCTGTCGTGCACTACCGCGAGATCACAGATGCGCCGTTTACCGACTGGACGGTGCGGAGCGAATCCAGCAACGAGTACGAGTTGTTCAACAGCTCGGGCCGTCACACGGACACCAGCTCAGAGCCCGGGCCTTCGGCGCTCAACGACTATCGGGTTGCCTACGACGCGTGGCTCGCGTCCACACGCCCGACCTACCTCGGGAGCACGACCGGCCGCGTCTTCTCCGCGATCACGGGTGATCCACAGACGAACAGACTCAAGGAGTTCCTGGACAACCGAGACTGGTTGCAGATCTCCAATCTCGCGGAGGACGGGCGCTTTGTCAGCCTGTTCAACCTCCGCCCGCAGCAGGCGTTCGGTGCCCGCGGCGGATTCAAGGCCGAACCCGGGATCGGGTTCACCAACTTCGACGGGCAGAACATCCGACGGATGTCCGAGGGGCTCTCGTTGCTCAAGCCGCTGACCCCGGGCGATCCCGAGTCGCCCATCCAGGCCCATGTCGACGGCTTCTGGTTGCCCGGCAACGATTTTCCGGTCGGTACGCTCGACCCGAATATCCCGGCGCACTGGACAATGTACCAGCGATACATGCTGATCCCGCTCGATCAGCCCTCGCTGCTCTATGACCGCAACGGTGCGCTCGCGGACTGGTCGAGCCCGGACTACGCGCCGTACCAGTATGCCGACACAGACGGCGACGGGTTCGCGGATGCGCGATGGTTCGAGCTGACCTCCGCGCGTGAGCCGCACGGGACGAGTTCCACGCCACGGACGGACATCAAGCGTCTCTACGACAACAGCGAGTTCCGCGTATTCGCGGCGGCGCGTGTGGTGGATCTCTCCTCGATGGTGAATGTGAATGTCGCGACGGATGGGTTGCTCGCGCCGACGAGCGAGCACCCGTTCGGTTCAACGCCCGCGGATGTGGATCTCCGCAGATTACTCTCGATGCAGGACGCGGCGCGGATGTTCGCGCGTCAGACAAATCCGTCGAGCATGAATCTCACGGTGCCGCTGAACTACTCTGGGCTCCATCGCCCGACGATCTATCGCCAGACGGGGAGCAACCCGTTCGAGCGTTCGGAGGCGGATTATGTCCAGTATCAGCAGGGCTACATCACTCCGCCGAGCCTGCCGATTGTGGGCTCCGCTCTGGATCTGAACCCGGAATCGCACGCGGTAATGATCGGTCGCTACGCCTACGACGCGTTGCGGATGGGTATCAACCGCGAGTTCGCGTTGACAAATGACTACTACGGACGAGACTACTTTGATCTCGGCACACAGCCTCAGTTGCTCGAAGACCTTGTCCAGTATCCGCGTGATCCGTTGTTCACCGCCTACCCGGGCAAGCCGGACATGATTACGGCGGATATCCGCGTAGACCAGTTCGAGAAGATCGCACGGATCGATCCCTCCAAGCCCAACTATGGGGGATATCAGGAGTTCGGTGCCGGGCTCTACGGGATGGATGATCTTTCTGAGCTGCTGACTTATCACTCCATAAATGATCCCGCCGTAACGACGCGTCTTGAGGCGGTATTGAGTGGGCGACTGGAGAACGCGGATAACAAGCAGCAAGATCGCCTGAGCCCGCTGCTCTCCAACCGTCCGCTGGAGCTCGACCGTTTCCGGCATGGGCAGGTCAAGGACGGCGCGGCGGGAAACAACCCCAACCGTCCGCGGATCGTCAACGGGATGATCGCCGAGGAATCGATGACGCTCAGGGCGTTGTCGCCGCGTGGACTCATGACGGCGATCAGCGGTGCGGTCGGGTTGCGCCCGTCGACGATCGTGTCCGTGCTCGCCGGACGCCCGGGGAAGCTGGAGACGAACGAAGCGCAGGCGTTGCTCTCCGGCACCTCGGACGCGACCACCCGGTTCGGGATGTACAGCAAAGCACTCGCGGGTGAGCTCAGCTCGGCCTATCAGGTCGGTGGGATCCGCGATGCGATCTGGGTGAGCGATCTCGCGCAGCGTCGGCTCGACGCGACAGCCGCGCCGTACGCGACGCTGTTCTACGGGCATCGTGGCCCGGAGTTCGCGTATCGCGTCGCGGCGCACGCGGCGGTGAATGTGGTCGATCTGGCGGACAACGACGACACCCCGACGATCGCGACCTTTGTGCTCGCCGCGGATCCGACCGCGACGCGGACGCGTGTCGAGGACCTGGTCGAGGCGGTCAACGACAATACCATCGACTACACATCAATGACCGCGGACACGATGGAGGCGATGCGTTTCCCGGGGATCGTGGCGGGCAATGTGCTGGAGGTCCCCGCCGCCAATGTGCCGACCTCGCTCGATACCGACAGCAACATGCAGCACCGTCGGCTTGTGAATGTGATCGGCGTGGAGCCGATGCCGGTGATCTCCGAGGTCGCGTCGATGTATGTGTACACGGATGCTCCAGAAGCGGCCGGCGGCGATCGGGATTACACTCCGATACCGGGTGCGGGCGGAGGGATCCCACTGAGTACACGCAAGGTGACGATTTCCCGTACACCTGATCCGAGCAACCCGGACCTGATGATGCAGTTGTTTGCGGTCCAGCTGACCAACCCGTTTGATGAGCCGATCAATCTGGGAGGGCTCGGCAATGGTGCGCGGATGGGGCGGAAGGGCAATATCCCCTCAGGCTTCGGCGGGAACACCAACAACTTCGAGTTCCTCTACTACCTGGAGTACCAGGGGAGATTCTATAAACTCGGAGAGTATCGCGAGTACAACCCACCGATCGCGCTGGGCGGGACCGATTTTACCGCGGACGGCGGACCACCGGAAGACACCGCGATCGATCCAACGAGTCAGCAGGCCTTTGCATATTTCGACACGACACTGCAGCCCGGCGAGTCGCGGGTGTTCTATGCCCTTGCGCATGGGGGGCGGTTTGATGGGGCATTCGGGACGACGGACTATGACCAGCGATGGTTTGAATGCATGAATGCGTATACCGGTGATCTGCCCGCGAACTATGGGACAGGCGGCGCGGACGGCTTTGCGTGGACCGGGCTCGCGGAGGAGTGGGTCCAAGGCGTTCTCACGGGAAGGAATGCTCCAGCGGTTCACATGCACCAGTTCAATCCCATTGATGGGAGTTTGGTTGAGCAGACGCTCGCGGTCAACGACCTGTTTACCGCGCCAGCGCCGATCGCGGGCATTACGCGGCCGGCATCCGAGACCGCGTCACAGGTCCGGCTCTGGCGGAAGTACGCCGTTCCGAGTTATGAAGAAGCGGAAATCCAATCGCTTCCGACTAATGCGACACGCAGAAACCTGATCGAGAACGACATTCTCATTGACAGGTTCGAACTCAGTTCGGCGACCTCGCTCAGTGTCCCGATGAATCCCGCCCCGCAGAATGGGGCGATCCCGAACACGGTAAGTTTTCCTGAGAATACGAACGGCTACAGCGTGGCGATCGACCGGAACGACAATACCGGGTTGTCGGTGATCCGGTGGAAGACGGAACGCAGATTAGACTCGTCTGGATACGACCAGACCCGGTTTGCTCGTGTGGAGCCGTGGCTGATCTCATCACGGAGGAACACGACGAGTACCCGAAAGGTTCATGCGGACACCGATGTAATCCCGGGTATTCCCTCGCCGGATGCAAGCGATTTCTTCTACCCCGATGGTGGGGCACTTGATGATCCGTCGATCGAGGTCAGAGAGAAAGACGATCTGGAACTCCGTGCGTCGTTGCGACGGGTCTACGACGATGCGAGGGTCTCCCAGAACCGTCCTCGTGTGCTTCAGACCATCGCGCTCCATCCTGATCAGAAGAGCCAGATCGGTGCGGGAGGGTTCGATTCCACAGGCAACAACTCGTCCTCCAAGTTCCCCAGTGAGACACTGAGCGGTCAGATCGCCGGCGACACCCTCTACTCGGGCAACGGACCCAAGCCGGAGCTCTTCAGCAACAACCTCTGGTCGGTCAAACGCGTCGCGGATCTGCTGCTGACGACCGGGATCGGGATCACCTACGCCCCGGATCCGGACCGCAATGTGGACCAGACGGTTGTTGAGTCGGACTGGATCACCTTCCCCGAGGCGATGGCAATCGCACTGGGCTATGAGCAGCCCGTCGCGGCAGACAACACACAGGCCGACAGTATCTGGTGGGACGCGGTGCTCGCGAGTGGGCCGGGTGGTGCGAAGGAATACGCGCTGCAGGATCTGCATCTGAGTATCGACAACTATGTTGCGTACATCGACGGCAATAGCGACCAGCGGTATACGCCGAATGGCAACGACATCCGTCGCGGAACGGGGGCACCGATCGCGCTCGGGGTGATCGATATGGCACGCCCGATCGGCTGGCTCGACCAGCTCGGCGATCAGGGGTTGACCCCGGAAGAGCAGAACCTGCTCGCGCTCACGCGTCCGACATTCGGCACCATCAATGTCAACACGGCGCCCGTGGAGGTGCTCCGTCTGGTACCCGGTTTGACGCCTTCGATGGAGTCCTACCGGGACGACTCGATGCTCGTGCAGGAGTGGTGGGCGAACCGGTCCGGGTTCTCGGGCGCCAATCTCCCGGACCTGAACACGGTTGATGAGACGCCGGACATCGCGGCGGGGCTGGTGTCGTACCGTGATCGGATGACGGCCAACGCACGGATCGAATCGTACGACAGTGCGACGCCGTTCGGGTACACGCCCAACAATGTCCAGTCTGCTCTCGTGGACCGGAACATGATCGACGAAGCGAGCGGCACGAATGACCGCGTGACGCTCACCGGGATCAACGGGCTTCGTGGATCAACTGGGTTCGGGTCGCTCGGCGAGTTGCTCGCGGTGACGCTCGATCCGAGTTCGACGCTGGTCGGGACTTCCGCGCAGCTCACCATGGGCTACTACGGGCTCGATGGCAAAGCGCTCGGGACCGCCGGCGTGGATACCGACAACGACGGTTCGGATGATGATTACGCGTCGATGGATCTGCAGGTCTTTGGCACCAAGAGCAACCCGAAGCCCGGCGTGATCGATGATGATTACGCAGAGCAGCTCGCGGTCGCCAACGGCGTGCTGAACACACTGAGTGTGCGGAGCGACTACTTCGCGGTCTGGTTCGTCGTCCAGGGCTTCCGTGAGAGCGATGTGTCGAATCTCGGGGTTAACGACCCGCTCGTCCCCTCGTTCAAGAAGCGGTACCTGATGGTTGTGGACCGAACCAATGTGGTCAAGGACGGGCAGCAGCCCCGGATCCTGCTCCTCAAAGAGGTTCCGCTCTGATCGGCTCTCGTCGCTCGCAAGTGGGTGCCTACAGTTGCCCCGCGGCAGGGAGTAGCTCAGCTTGGTAGAGCGTC
>JAGQOC010000175.1 GCA_020427745.1 Phycisphaerales bacterium
AGCATCTTCTCGAAGTGCGGCACCGTCCAAGTGGCGTCCACCGAGTAGCGGTGGAACCCGCCCCCGGCCTGGTCGTTGATCCCGCCGATCGCCATCGCGTCGAGCGTCTTTCGCACGACCGCGTCGATCGCGTCTTGTGTCTGTGGGTCGGTGATCGCGCGAACATCGAGGAGGTACTGGAGGTAGACGGGCTGGGGGAACTTCGGCGCGCCGCCGAACCCCCCGTTCGTACGGTCGAACTGTGTGAGCAACGCCGTGGTTGTCCGCGTGATCTGCGGCACACCGACGGGCACGGGGCTGGTGTCAAGCGTCAGCTGCTCGCGTACGGCGTCCGCGATCGACTCGCTCTGCTCCCGGATCTCGTCGTGTTTCTCCGTGTAGGCATTCGAGAGCCCCTCAAGGATCTGCGGGAAGCTCGGCCGCCCGTGCATGGGGGTCGGCGGGAAGTAGGTGCCGCACCAGAATGGTTTGCGGGTCTGCGGATCGAGAAAAACACTCATCGGCCAGCCGCCCGAGCCGGTGAAGATCTGGGTCGCGGCCATATACAAATCATCGATATCCGGGCGTTGTTCGCGGTCGACCTTGATGCAGACAAAGCGATCGTTCATCTGCTGGGCGATCGCATCGTCCTCGAAGCACTCGCGTTCCATCACATGGCACCAGTAGCAGGTGGAGTACCCGATGCTCAGGAACACAGCGACGCCCCGGCGTTCCGCTTCGGCGAAGGCCTCATCGCACCAGGGGCGCCAGTCCACCGGGTTGTGCGCGTGCTGCAGCAGATACGGGGAGGACTCGTGGATGAGCCTGTTCGTGTGTCTCGGGTCCGCGGGCGTCATGCGGGAGTCTATGCGATCAGGGCTCGGATCCCTCGATTCCAAGCGCATCGACGAGCCAATCGTTGATCCGCCCGGCCTGGGTCGGAAGCGCCGCGAAGATCAGCTCGTGCCCCACCGGGTAGGTCCAGCGTTCGGGCTTGCCGAGCGCCTCGTAGAGGTCATCACCCCTCCGGAACGGCACCGCCTTGTCGCGGGTCGCGTGGAGCATCAACACCGGGAGCCCTCGCATCTCGTGGGCGGTGTGGAACGCGTCGAGTCGTGATTGGGCGAGGTAGGCATCGCTGAGCGCGAGGAGTTGCTCGCGGCTGCCGTCCTCGTCGAGCTCGGGCGTTTCGGGGTCGAAGTCGAAACGGACGGCGTCGATCATCTCGCGATAGTTGGACATCGCGGTGATCAGCATCGAGTTCGCGCCGCCCGCAATAAGCACCGCCGCATCGTAGCTGTCCGGATCGAGTGCGTAGACGGCGGGGAGGATCATCGCACCGCCGGACATCCCGAGGAGGGCCGTCGGGTGCTCGGCAAGCTGCGGGCGTTGCTGACGGACATAGCCGAGCGCCGCGTCCGTGGCGTAGGCGCACTCCGCCGTCCGCTGGTCATATATCCCCGCGGTGAGCTCCCCGATGAGTTCCTCGCTGCCCGGCTCGATATCCAGTCGGAGATACCCGGTGAAGTTGGAGGGGTGCGACATCATGCGCACAACCGCCCAGCCCTTGCCGAGGAGGAACGACTCGACGCCGTCGATGACCGGCTCGGGGGTGCCGAACATCCCGGGCAGGAGCACAAGCGTTCCGATCGGGTGTTCCGCGTCTGCGGGCATCCGGAGCGTGAACCAGGTGCGTTGGAGTCGGACGGAATCCTCCTCGTCGGTCGATTCGGTCTCGATATCGAAGACGCCCGTTTCGCTGTTGAGCTTCGCGGACTTCACCCGGAAGTTCTGGACGATCGGGCGCGCGGAAACAAACTTGAATGCGAGCTCGGGCTCCGGCTTTATGCTCGGAGCGTCGCTGGGCTCGACGCGGGGCACGAACACGAAGCTCCCGGGCCCCTCCGCCTTGAAGCGAAAACCGGATTCTTTGCCCAGCGCCCCGGCGAGGATCTCCGCGTCGGCGTACTCGATCTCCGAGCTCCGCAGCGTCGAGTGTCGCCCGAGGTGCGCCGCCCGGAACTCGTTCCAGGGGCGATCGAGCGGGATGATCACGCCCCGCGTGTCGGGGTTGTCTCCCCAGCGGGCGGGCCAGCGGGATTCCGTGCCCCGATCGTCGGCGGCGGTCTCGCCCGAGTGGTCGGCGTTGGACGCAGAAACGAGCGTGGAGCCCGGGGGCGGATCGAAGCGAGCGGCGTGGACTGATCGGCAGCCGGGGATGGTCGTCAGGGCGGCGCAGAGAACCAGCCGAACGACGAGCATTGGACGCGGATGGGTCATAAAACCTCCGGTGGGGATTGAAAACGCGGATCCGGCTGCACCCGGATCGCCCGCCCGGTCGATGATATCGGCACACCCACGCGACAACGACCATACCAAGGAAACGCATGAGCGCCAAGGATGTTCCCGATCAACCAAGAACCGCAGGCCGCGTGCCCATGCTCCGCTGCGCACTCGGCGGCGTCCTGATGGGGCTCGCGAATCTTGTCCCGGGGATCTCCGGCGGGACGATGCTCGTCGCGTGCGGGATCTACACCCGCTTTATCGACGCGGTCTCGGACATCACCCGGCTCCGCTTCTCCCGCCCGACGCTGCTCACGCTCGCGATGGTCGTCCTCGGCGCCGGGATCTCGATCGGCGGGCTCGCCAGCGCGATCCACTTCGCGCTGGTCCATCACCGCTGGGTGATGTTCTCGATCTTCATCGGGCTGACGCTCGGGGGCGTGCCGATCCTGTGGGCGATGGGAAGACCCATCAAACGCGACAGCGTCACCGGGATCGTCATCGGGTTCGCGATCATGGGCGCGTTGGTGGTCGTGCAGGAAGCCGGCGCTTCGGGTACGGCGATGGGCGGCCCGGTCGGGCTCGTGCTCGGCGGGGCGGCGGCGGCGAGCGCGATGATCCTCCCCGGCATCTCCGGCGCGTTCCTGCTCCTGCTGCTCGGGCTCTACGAACCGATCATCGGCGCGATCAAGGACACGATCGGTGCGCTCAAGGACGGCGATGTCTCGGGCGTCATCGACCAGCTCGCGACGATCATCCCCGTCGGTATCGGCGTGCTGCTCGGCGTCGCGATCGTGAGCAATCTGCTCCGATGGGTGCTGCACAGATACGAACGCGTCACGATCGGCGTATTGCTCGGGCTCATCCTCGCCGCGCCGGCGGGGCTGTACCCGTTCCGCGAGGGTGTGCCGCCGGTCGTTGGTGACACGATCAAGGGCGAGCTCGTCACGGACGAGAACCTCGACAAGATGCGGGCGCCCGACAACGCGAAGGACTGGGACCAGCGGGCGTTCACACCGAGCGCAGTACAAGTGCTCGGCGCAGCAGGTCTAATTGTGCTCGGATTCGGCGCGACGATCGGGATTGCACACATCGGACGCGAACGAAAGAATGATTAGTCTTCAGTCGCCTACGACATCGGTTTTTCCGTGCCACCCGCCCACCCGCTCGAGCTTGGACCTGCGGGTCCAGATGAAGAGGATGATGCCGCTGAGAACCATGAGCGATGAGTAGAGCTGCCCGCGTGTCATGAATCCGAACTGGGAAACACCTTCGTCCGGGAGCCGCACAAGATCCATCGGGATCCGTCCGAGCCCGTAGACGATCAGGAAGCACGCGCCGATGACGCCGGGTTTTCTGGGTTTCATCGCGACGATCCAGACGACCAGGCCGACGAGCAACCCGTCGAATCCCGCCTGCATGAGCTGCGTGGGGTACCGCGCCGAGATCAGCGGCTCGAGCTGCGACTTGAGTGTCTCGTCGCCCCGCTGGATGAGCTCGAGCACGCGTGCGTAGCCGTCCTGCCAGTATTCTTCGCCCCGGAGCATGCGGGTACTACTCAGATGTATAATCTGATCCATCTGCTCGGGGGTCTGCTTGAGGTGCTCGGGCGCGAGATCGGTGATCTCCTGCGGGTAGCGCACGGCGTACCACGGCGCGTGCTCGCCCGGGAGCGCGATGACCCTGCCGAGGAGCTCGCCGTTGATGAAGTTGGCGATGCGTCCGAAGATGAGCCCGACCGCGCCGATGAGTGCGGCGGTGTCGGTGACATGCATGAACGGACAGCAACCGATGCGTGCACCGGTTTCGTCCTTGAAGCCGCGCGAGACGCGCCAGCAGGCGAGGATGACGCCGATGATCCCGCCGTGGGAGGACATGCCGCCCTTGTTGATCGCGAAGACCCCCCACCACGGCGCGGCGCTAGAGAAATCCCAGAGCAGCGATGGCTTGTAGAGGAACACATAGCCGAGCCGTCCGCCGACGACAACGCCGACGACCATGAGCATGATCGCGTCACCCACCGACTGCAGCGGGATCTTGGTCGCGTTGCGTTTGGCGAGGAACCGGAGCAGCAGGTAGGCACAAATAAAGCCCAGCACATAAGAGACGCCGTACCAGCGAATGCCGAGCGATTCGGTAAACCGCACCAAGAACGGCGAGAGATCATGAAACCAGCCGCCCAAACTCTCCGCTCCGAGTGTCAGCATGCGCACGGCTCCGTGAGAATGCCCGGATCGGGCTTGGGGACCGTGATCCCGAAGAATTGCTCTGTGTTGCGGTCGATCTGGTCGTGGAACTCGACGAACGGGACCTTGCGGATACTGGCGAGATACTCCGCGGTGTATCGCGCGAACGCGGGGAGGCACGGACGGACACCGCGCTTGGGCATCGGCGAGAGGAACGGCGCGTCGGTCTCGACCATGATGCGGTCGGCGGGGACGAGCATCGCAGCCTCGCTGACATCCGCAGCGTTCTTGTAGGTCACGACGCCGGTGAACGAAACCGATGCGCCGAAATCGAGCACCTTGCGGATATCGACGGGGTTGCCGGTGAAACAGTGGAACACAAATCGGTCCGCGGCGATTTTCGTCGAGCGGAGGATCGGGATCAGGTCATCGAACGCTTCGCGGCAGTGGATCACAACGGGCTTGTCGATGCCGCTGTCGATACACGACTCGATGCACGCGAGCTCGTCGGCGAGGACCCGGTGCTGGATATTACGCGGCGGGTTGGAATAGTGGTTGTCCAGCCCGAGCTCACCGAACGCGACGCACTTGGGGTCCGCGGCGATCGTCCGCAGCGCGTCCCAATCGTGCGGACCCTTGTCCGCATAAAGCGGGTGCACGCCGGCGGTGCACCAGACATGCTCGTGTTCGTGTGCAATGCGGAGCGTGTCGTGGGAATCGACGGTGGTTGTCGCGATCGAGATCGCGCCCATCACACCCACGGACGCCGCGTGTGCGAGGACCTCGTCGATCCCCCCCGCGTAGTCGGGGAAGGTCAGATGGCAGTGGGTATCGATCACACGGGAATATAGCACGCCCGCCGCTCCGCGTGGTCGGCATCTGTATGATCCTGCATGGACCGAATCACCACTCTCCCGACGCTGCCCCCCCGCCCGAGCAACGCCCACAAGGGGGTCTTCGGGTCCACCGCGATCATCGGGGGCTCGGTTGGCTCGATGCCTCTGCGTCCGAGGATGCTCGGCGCCCCCGCACTCGCCGCCGAAGGCGCCACCCGCGCCGGGTGCGGGCTGGTCCGCGTCGCTGTTCCCGCTCCGATGCTCAATACGGTGCTGGAGATGTGCCCCTTCGCGACGGGGTACGGGCTGGCCGTCGGCGCGGACGGGGATCTGATCGCGCACGAGTGCGCCCCTGTGCTCGACCAGCTCGTCGATACAAATACCACCCTGGTCATTGGCATGGGGCTCGGAACCGGCGAGGGGGTGACCAAGCTCGTGCTGCGCGCGATCGGTCAGCGGGAGATCCCGGTGGTGGTCGATGCCGACGCGCTCAATGCGCTCAGCGGCACCATCGACTTCGCGGCGGACATGCACGCCCAAGCCGTGCTCACCCCACACCCGGGCGAGGCACGCCGGCTCTGCAGCGCGTTGAGCATCGCGGGCAACCCGGCGGGCGACGACCAGGAACGCACCGATGTGTGCGCACGGCTCGCCCAGCGGCTCGCGTGCATCGTCGTGCTCAAAGGGCACCGCACCGTCGTCTCGGATGGGCATCAGTACTGGGTCTGTGAACGAGGGCACCCGTGCCTGGCGACGGGCGGCACCGGCGATGTGCTCGCGGGCGTAATCGGTTCGCTAATCGCCCAGTTCACGCCCGGACCGGGGCTCTCGCTGATGCAGTGCGCGATCGCGGGTGTGCAGGCGCACGCGGTCGCGGGAGAGCGGTGGGCCGCGGGCAGCGATACGGGCGGCGGGATGCTTGTGACAGACCTGATCGAAAAAATCCCCGCGGCGATCGGATCGCTGCGGGGATCGTGAGTGCGAAGTTGCCGGATCGTTAATCGTTCATACGCGGCGCGGCGCTGGCAACCAGACGGATCGTCGGGGTCTCCAGGCGGGTCGCGATCTGCGCGTCCTGCAGATCATCGGGGTCGATGATCATGTCGATCGTGACACGCTTGAGGCGTGGGCCGACATCATACTCCATATCGAAACTCAGCTCCTGGAGCCCGACAAGCAGCGGTGCCTCATCCTCGGAGTCTTCCTCGCCCGCGACCATTGTGGTGACGACATACCAGAGCTCGAAGAGCCCGGAGCCGTCACCGGTATCGCGCCGCTCGAGCCGGGTGACTCGTTCGGTGTCGGTCGAGGGGTCGCGGAAGGAGACGAACTCGATGTAGTCGGACTGGATGTTGGGCGTGGTGATGGGGTTGATCGGGTACGGCCCAAAATCCTCGCCCGTGCGCACCATCGCGGTCACGCGCTGCATCACGATGCGTGCAACGACCTGGGTCGACGCGCTCTCGCTGGTCGCCTTATAACCCTTGAACGAGGCGTCCAGGGCGCTCATGGTCGCTGTGAGCAGCGTCGCGGTGATCGTCAGCGCGATGAGCACCTCGATCAGCGAGAAGCCTCGACGAGCGTTTCTACGCGTTCGTGTGTTCATATCGCGCCTTCCTGATAGGTGCCGCGGACAGCGGGCATGGACAGCGGGAGCATGAGCCCGCTGGGCAGCTTCATGTTGGGGTTGTGGTTGAGACGGATCTTCCCGAACCCGTTGAACGGGACAGGGGTAGAACCGGCGGGCTGGGACTCGGTGTAGGAGACATCAACGAGCCCGTCACCGTCTGTGTCGTAACCGACAATCCGCACGCCATCGATGATGGGGAGGTCGTCGGGGTCGATGGACTCGAAGTCACCATCGCCCGCGCCGAAGTAGCCCAGCGAGGCGTTGAAGCCCGCGGGGTTACCGACCGGGTTGCCGAAGACATCGACCAGCGGGCCCTCGCCCAGCGTCGGGTCAAAGGTCAGCAGGAGTGCGCCGTTGATCTCCGTGTTCCCGCGGGCGTCGAGGACGCCGGCGATGATCGCGCCCTGGAGGACGACATCCTGGTCGGGCGGCGAGTTGAAGGTCCCGATGTCCACGGAATAGTTCGGGAGCATCATCGAGGAGGTCTCGATTGTGTCCATGTCCGCTTCATCGGGGTTGAGGAACCCGTTGTTGGGCTCGTCGGGATGAACAGTGGTGAACCGGGTCGCGCCGGTGAACTGCATTTTGTTGCGGACCTGGGTGTAGCCCGTTGGGGTGTCCGAGACCATCGAGCCGACGAAGAGGCAGTCGTGGTAGCGGATATTGTTGGAGTACTTCTTCGAGTCGGTCACGCGATCGCCGTCGATGACTACAGGCTCGGGGAGTGTGTCATAGCCGGAGCCGTAGGCAGCGATCTCGGAGACCGGGACATCGCCCTTGTCCAGCGGCGAGATGCCGAGGACGGTCATCATAATGTACGCCTCGGGCGGAACCGCGGAAGCCGGGAGCATGGGCGGTGCGTCCGCGGCGTCTTCCCCGGCGTTATCGCCGTAGATATACCGCGGGTATTTGGGCGTGGGAACGCCCCCGGCGTCAAACTGATTCACGCCGTATTCCGACCAGAGCGGGTGTGTGTTGTCCGTATATGTACGGACATAGGTCGATCCGACAAAGGTACAGTTAATGAACAGCGCGTTGAGACCCATGGGGATCTGCACATTGCGGAACACGAAGTTCTCGAACACCGGGCGCCAGTAGATATCCGAATAGCTCGGCGAGTTGAACGGTGCCTTCTCGTAGTATGCCCACGCCGAGTTGTCCGGGAGTCCATCGAGATTCGCGTCGTCCCAGACCGGCGAGAACTTGGGCAGATCGTCGTCGGCGGGGTTGTCCGCGAGCGTCCACGAGTCGAGCGAGCCCTCGTCTGTGCCCAGCTGGTCCGCGACCTGGGACCAGAACGGGTCGCCGTCCGCGGCATCGATCAGCGCGTTCTCCGTATCCACGAAGCTGTCGGCGTTGATATCGGGCAGGGTGAGATCGTCTGCGCCGAAAGTCAGCGGCGAATCATCGTCGTCGGGGTTGATCGGTCCGCGGAGGCGTTCGTTGATCGGGCCCTGCCCGGACTCCCACGCCGAGGCGGTCGCCCGGAAAGTGAGCGAGCCGGAGACCTTGGCATACTGGTCCATGACATCGATGTAGCCGTCGCGCCATCCGAGCTCGAGATCGGAATAGACGGAGTGGATCTGGTCCCAGTCAGCCGGATCGTCGTCGACGGGGTCGTACTTGCGGTTGCCGTTGTTATCGATGTACCCGTACACACCGTTCTTGTTGCGATCGGGCGACGAGCCGTCGATGAGCAACGCGAGATCATCATCGATCGCCGCGCCGGCATCGACGAACTCGGGGGTGCTCAGGGCGAGCCCGGCGGGGGTGCCCTCGATGAGCGCCGCCGAGAGCGTGACGCGGTTGTCGCCGTTGGTATCGTAATGGCGGATGAAGATATCCATCTCGTCGAGGTAGCCGTCACCGGTGGCGTCGTTAAACGCGCCGTCGGGCGAGCCGTCCGAATCCTGGTCCACATCCGCGGGCAGCCCCGCTCCCTCGATCGGGTGCCCGAAGCGGAGCCGGTTGTCGCTGTCGACATCAGAAATCGCCAGAGCGGCCCAGAAGAGCTCGATCTTCTCATCAAGCTCGGGATCGAGACCCATGAAGTCCGAGCGCATCACGATCGGATCGCCGAACTCCATATCGACATCATCGAAGCGTGCGCCGAGATCGCCGTCGACCATGACATTCTTCCCGATCATGATCTTGGCGTGGGAGATGATCGCCTGGTCGACGGTCTTGGCGACCTTGAAGTCGCGTGAGATCGTGCGGCTGATGGGCGCGGAGTTGCGCTGGAAGTCGTAGACCACGCCCTCGACGATCACGCGGATGTACTCACCCCCGGCGAGCGGTGCGTAGCGGATCTGATAGGCGGGCGGGGGGTTGGTATCGTCGGGCTCGGGCCACGCCTCGATCATCACCGCGGGGGTGTTGACCCAGTAGGAGCCGGCGTAGACCGTGCTGTCGTATCCGCTGGGGGCGGACTCGATCGCGGGATCGTCGACATAGTTGAGCCCGGTCAGGATGTTTTCGTCTGCGGCGTGCGCGTTCACAAGGGCCTGAGCGATGCCCGAGGGCAGCGCGTCCTCGTCGTAGCCGTCGTAGGGCTCGGCGACGGTGTAGGGCCCGATCGATCCGGAATCACCGGTCCACAGCGCCCAGGACATGTCCGCGTCCATGTCGCTCTCGGCGACGATGAACCGAGAAGCCGCCTCGTTGAGACGGTGCTCGGCAACCGCCATACCTGTCTCGGCGACACTCATGGCGCGCATCACCTGCAGGTGGACATTCGCGGTCTTGATGTTGCCCGTGGTGACCGTTGCCATCGCGGCAACGAGCGAACCGAACAGGATCAGGAACATCATCGCGAGCACCGACGCCACGCCTCGCCGGGTGACGAGCTTGCGTTGACGGGTGTTCTTGCGGCGAGTTGGAGCAGTCTCTGGACGCATGCGTTCTCCTCCGCCGAGCATTACGGGACCACCCAGACCACTTCGGTCACGATGGTTGCATCGATGTCGTTTGTCCCCTGATAGAGCACCTGGACGGTCACCCGCAGGGGGTACTCATCAACCGCACGCCCCGGGAAGCTCCCCTCGGGCTCCTCGAAGTAGGCGTCGGCAAGAGCCACTGATGTATCGAAGGGCTCGATCTTCTCAACGATGATCCGCTGGGTCCAGCCGGTCATCGCCTGGCCCGTGAACAGGTCGTTGCTGGTGGACCCGAGCTCCGATCCGTCGATCGTGATCTCGGGGATCACCTCCCCGAAGGCGTTGATCGGGCCCGGGAGGTCGCCGTCGTTGAGACCCGCGGTCCCGGTATCACGGAACGAGATGCCATCGAAATCATCGATGTCGTCGAAGTCATCAACGGTGGTCTCGCCGGCATCCGGACCCCACCCGATGAGCGCTCCCGAGTCCTCGTCGATGTAGAGCCCATGAACAGGGTCGTGCTTGGGCAGGTTGCGGGTGAGCTCGCGGATCTCGTTGGCGAGGAAGGTGGCGCTGGCGGCGTGG
>JAGQOC010000176.1 GCA_020427745.1 Phycisphaerales bacterium
TGTGCTGCAGATGGCCGACGGGTGCTTGCTGATTGTGGATGCTTACGAGGGCCCGATGCCGCAGACACGCTTCGTGCTGGGCAAAGCGCTCGAGGCGGGGCTCACGCCCGTCGTCGTCATCAATAAGTGCGACCGACCCGACGGCGATCCGGACCGTGTGATCGGGGAGGTCTTCGATCTCCTCGTCGCGCTCGGTGCGGATGACCACGCGCTCGATTTCCCGGTCGTCTATTCCTCCGCGCGCGACGGCTGGGCGACGGACGAGTGGGACGGGACGAAGGGCACGGATCTGCGTCCGGTGTTTGAGGCGATCGTGCACCATGTGCCGCACCCGGATGTGTATATCGAGAAGCCGCTGCGGATGCAGATCACGACGCTCGGGTTCAGCGAGTATGTCGGGCGCATCGGGATCGGGCGGGTCTACCAGGGGGTCGTGCACGCGGGTCAGCCGATCGCGCTCGTCAAGCATCAGGAGGACGGGACCACAAAGATCGTCAAAGCGAAGGTTGTTACGCTGCAGGGCTTCGAGGGGCTGGGCAAGATTGACCAGTCGCGCATCAGCGCGGGGAACCTGTGCGCGATCTCCGGGATCGCCGACATCGACATCGGCGACACCATCTGCGATCCGGATCACCCCGAGGCGATGGACGAGGTCGCGATCGATGAGCCGACGATCTCGATGGCGTTCCGCGTGAACAACTCGCCGTTCTCGGGCAAAGAGGGCGACTTCGTGACCTCGCGCCAGGTGAAGTCGCGTCTGGAGAAAGAGCTCGAGCACAATGTCGCGTTGCGTGTTGAGCCGGGGCGGACGATGGATGAGTTCATCGTCTCCGGGCGCGGCGTGCTGCACCTCGGGATCCTGCTCGAGACCATGCGCCGTGAGGGGTTCGAGCTCGCGGTGGGTCGCCCGATCGTGATCGAGCGCGAGATCGACGGCAAGCTCCACGAGCCGCTCGAAGAGCTCGTCATCGACTGCCCGGATACGGGTGTGGGCTCGGTCATGCAGCTCGTCGGCGAACGCAAGGGTGAGGTTGTCAAGATCGAGCCACGAGGCGACGGCATGACCCATTGTGTGTTTGAGATCACCTCGCGTGCGCTCATCGGGTTGCGTGGGCCGGTGCTCACCGCGACTCAGGGCGAGGGCATCGTGCACCACACATTCCTCAAGTTTGTCCCGATCACCGGCGAACGCCCCCGGCGTATCGCGGGTGTGATGATCGCGACCGAGACCGGGCAGGTCACGGCCCACGCGTGCGAAGGGCTCCACGACCGCGGGATCCTCTTCGTGAAGCCGGGCGACCAGGTCTACGCCGGGCAGATCGTCGGCGAGCACAACCGTTCCAACGACATCACGGTGAACATCGTGAAGATGAAGA
Source organism: Phycisphaerales bacterium (assembly GCA_020427745.1). GTDB lineage: Bacteria > Planctomycetota > Phycisphaerae > Phycisphaerales > UBA1924 > UBA1924. Next base: position 1,377 of record JAGQOC010000176.1, read on the forward strand.
AGCTCGACAACATCCGCAGCTCGACCAAGGAAGCGACGGTGACCCTCAAGGCCGCCCGGAGCATCTCGCTCGAGCAATCGCTCGAGTACATCGAGGACGACGAGCTCGTCGAGCTTACGCCGAAATCGATCCGGCTGCGCAAGGCAGAACTGAACGAGTCGATGCGGAAACGCGCCGACCGCCAGGCGAAGTCGGCGGCGGCGGGGGGGTAAACGCGTGGTCTACCGTGCGTGGGGAGTGTCAAGAGCAGAAACGATCAGGTTTCTGGTTTCAGGATTCTTGATCAACCTAATCCTCTCGCTGTTGATTATGTATTCGCTCGAACACAACGGCAATGGAAAAACCAATTTGCACGAGTACTACACAGAGGATCGGGAACCCAGTTTCTCGTTGACTTCGCAGTACCTCGGGTATTGGACACGGGTGTGGGAGGATGTCGACGAGTCTTGGCCCTATCGCCCGTCTGTTTTTCCAGAAGAGACAGCGTGTGTTCTTCGTGTACAGACGGGGTTTCCGCTCCCCGCGATTCAACGCAGAGTTGATGTGCCGAACCCGTCGCCCGGTTTCTATGTCTGCCCACCGTGGGAGGGGACGCTCCCTTTCGAGATTGCAGCATGCCGTCCGTATTGGTCAGGTCTTCTCGCCGACACACTCCTCTGGGGCGGGCTCTTGTATCTCATCCGCGGTTCCTTCCAAACCCTGCGTGCACGCAGACGCGTCCGGCGTGGATGCTGCCCCGCGTGCGGGTACGACCGCTCGGGACTCGATTCTCACACACCCTGCTCCGAATGTGGCGTGCGGATCGAGTCTCCGGATCGGTGAGATCGACCGGGATTCAACGAGTCACGAGAGGGGGTCGGCAAACAGACAAGTTGTCTGTTTGTTCGGAGTTTTTTCCGATCAACGCAATAAAAGATATTTTAGTGCGTTATTTAGTTGGCGGGTCGTTGGGTGCCACCGCAGGATGGTTGCCGGGCCGCGTGGAAGGAGTCGGAAATGCCGAAGCAAGCGTTCATACAGGCAGGGCTTGTGGGTGTTGCGTTGTTCTCGTCCGGAGCAATGGTCGCGGCAGGGCCGCGGGTGACGCGCGATGCGCGGGGGCTCGGGGTTGCTCGCTTATCCGCGGTTTCGGGCCCGGAGCGGCCGGTGGTGATGGCGAGCCCGGAGCTTGCATCCTGGTTGCTGCACATGCGTGAGGAGGAGAAGATCGCGCGGGATGTCTACCGCACGCTCGGGCAGCTCTGGGGCGTCAATGTGTTCAGCAACATCACCAGCTCCGAGCAGAATCACATGAACTCGATGGCGAGTATGCTCGATCGGTATGGCCTGCCGGATCCGGTGGTTGATGATTCGACGGGCGTGTTCACGAACCCCGCGTTCGCGGAGCTGTACACCCTGCTGGTCGAGCGGGGGAGCGAATCGCTGATGGAGGGCTACAAGGTCGGGGCCAAGATCGAGGAGCTCGACATCGTTGACCTGCGTGAGGCGATCGTGGGTGCGCAGGACCCCGTGTTGATCTCGGTGTACGAGAATCTCCTTCGTGGGTCACGGAACCACCTGCGTGCGTTTGCACGCCAGATCTACAACAACGGCGGCACCTACGAGGCCGAGCACCTCACGCAGGAGGAGTTCGATGAGATCGCCAACTCGGACTTCGAGCCCGGCGGGAACTAACTCAGACACAAAGCGGGTTTCTGTGCGCTCGCGCAGATTCCGATGAGAGGATTTACTATGAAGAAACAAGCAATGATCGGCGTCGGCTTTGCATCCGTTCTAGTTCTGCTCGCGGGGACATCATTTGCCCGTGGGCCCGGGGGCGGGTGCGGCGGCGGGTGCACATCGACAGCGGATGCCTCCGCGGATTCATCGGTGGCCGCACTGAGCAGCGAGGCCCGTGCGGAGCTGCTCAAAATGCGGCAGGAAGAGAAGCTCGCTCGCGATGTGTACCGCGCTCTGCACGAACGGTGGGGTGCCGATGTCTTCAAGATCAGCAACTCCGAGCAGCGACATATGGACGCGATGAAGGCGATGCTCGATCGGTTCTCGATACAAGATCCGATCGTCGACGACACGCCCGGCGTGTTCACGGACAAGGTGTTCTCGGATCTCTACCACGAGCTTGTCGATGCGGGGTCGGGATCCGTGCTCGATGCGTTGAAGGTCGGGGCGAAGATCGAGGAGCTCGACCTTGTCGATCTGCGGGCTGCCCGGGCTGAGGCGGGTGACGCGGTGCTCGACCGGGTCTACGGCAACCTCGAACGCGCGACACGCAACCACCTCCGCGCCTTCGCGGCCCAGATCGAGGCCAATAAGGGCGTCTATGCCGCGGTCCACCTGCCGCAGGAGGAGTTCGATGCGATCGCTGATTCGGAGTTCGAGCGGGGGAATGGCGGTGGGGCGGGCCAGGGCCAGAGAAAGAATGCTGAACAAAGCCGCGAGGGCTGTGGACGCGGGGGCTGCGGCGGCTGAACAGTTGCCTTGGTGTCGTGGTGGGGGGCGTTGGGGTGCTCTGGACCCGTGATTTCCGGGGGGCTATCATCCTGACCCCCGCGATGGGCCGGGTTGGAGCGGTTCCCCCGCCCCGAGACCCATGCGGCAGCTGATCGGAGCATTGATATGGCAGACAACTACGCGATTATCGAAGAGTCCGGCGGGCAACGCCGAGTGAACGAGAACGACCAGATCCTCATCGACCTCTACCAGGGCGGCGAGGCGAAGGCCGGCGATACCATCACCATCGATAAGGTCCTCGTCGCGGGTGCCGTGGGTGGCGACGCGAAGATCGGGACGCCGTACATCAAGGGCGCGTCCGTGACCCTCGAGATCACCGAGCCGGTGGTCAAGGGCGACAAGATCTTCATCTACAAGCACCGCCCCAAGAACACCTACCAACGCAAGACCGGCCACCGCCAGCGCTTCACCGCGTGCAAGGTCACGGGCATCAAGGGCTGAGTGGGGAATCCATGATTTCTCGGACCCCTCCTAGACGGAGGGTTTTTTTATTGGTCGTGCAACCCGCGGGGGCGCCCGCCGATAGAACAGGAATCATGAAGCACGAAGCCCGGAACATCCTGCTGATCAATCTTGCCATCGCAGCATTCATGCTCATCGGCGTATACACCGCCAAAGCCCTTGCCCTCGGGGGCGATTGGCTGCCGCAGATGATTGTCTGGTTCGGGATCGCCGCGAGCATCGGGTGCGGGAGCCTGACTCCGCGTCGTTGCTGCTGCCGCGTGCGGGGTTAAGCGATCGTGTAGTATGTAGTATGCGCATGTGACGACGCAACGCCCATCAGAATCGAGCGATGGATCTCCGGCAAAGGGGCATATGCCCGGATCGCGGGTGACATTGTGCGCGTTCTGTCGATACGACCTCGCCGACCAAGCTGAGTTTTATGTGCCCGAATACCACCTGATGGCGGTCAAGTGCCCCGAGTGCGGGCGGACCCAGCCGGCGGGCGTGGTGGCGCAGCCGTGGCGGTTCAGAAGATTGAAGCAGACGGTGCTCTCCACGGTCTGGTGGTTGTTGTTCTTCGTACTCACACTGGGCACATCGTCCGCGTTGTATGGGGTAAGCCAGTCGACTGCCTTTATGTCGGTGGGCAGACTCGTCGACACCATCACGGTTGAGTTCATGAAGGCAGAACCGAGATTTCATGTCTATACAGTGCGGACGGGTGTAGAAGATGTGGGAAGAGTTGAAGTTCGATTTCACCCCCAGCGAGAGATCAATCCTGAATGGTGGGACAAGATCGGCAGAGCGCAGGTCAGCAAGATTGTGCCGTTTGATAACCGGTATGATCTGTCCGCTCTGAATGAGTGGTTGTGGTTCATCCCGGTCTGGGTGATCGGAGCGAGCATGCTCTACGCACTCTTGCAATGCTCGGACCACGCGATCCACTGCCTGGTTATTGGATCATGTATCGCCTTTTCGGGCCTGTTGGTGCTTGGATTCACCAACCTGTACATGCGGAACTATGGCGCTCCGAGCCCGCACGAAGCCGCGATGGACTTCGCTATGCCGATGGCCTGGCTTTCGTTTGCGGTAGGTTCGGCAGGGTTCGTAGCGAGCTATCTCTTTGTGTTCAAGATGGCGGGTTTGATAAGCCGGAAGATCCCCACAACCCAGAACATCAACTAACTCCCCATCACAAAGGTCCCCCGGCTGCGGTCCTTGACCGGCCCGGGGAACTTGAGCGCCCGCCCGTGGGCGGCGACCCAGACGCCGGGATCGAAGGTGCTCGCGGCAAAGAGTGATTCAGTCAGATTCTGAAGCGCATCCGAGCGTTTCATCTCGAACGGGCGCATCGCGCCGGTGAGGATGACTGGCGCGTGCAGATCCGGGATACCTTCATAGATCGCGTTGCCTGTCTCGCAGAGCGTGTCGGTGCCGTGGAGGATGACGACACCGGTGCAGTCGGTGGGGTCTTCTTTCGTGCCGATGATGAGCCGGATCGCTCCGATAATCCGCTCGCGGTCCGCGTCGGTCATCTCGAGCGAGTCCTTCGACATGAGCTGCATCGTGTTGATGGTGGTGTCCTCAAGCCGGAGCAGCCGGAGCATCTCCTGGACGACCGATGAGCGGTTCGCGAGGGTGCCCGCGTGCTCGTCGTAGGTCTTCTCGATGGTGCCGCCGGTGGATATGAGCGTGATCTGTTGCATCTGGATAAGATTATGCCCCGATCCGTCGATGTTCTGTCGGCAACGAGGAGTGATTGTGTATGCCGATGCTCAGCCCGAAAGAAGCGTTCCAGCAGGCCCAGCAGGTCTACGAGGAGGGGCGTTATCGGTCCGCGCTGAAGATGACGGAAACCCTCTATAGGCAGATGCCTCATCATCCACCGGTGGTGGTGCTGCATGTCTCGGTGCTCCTGCGTCTGCAGCGTGCCGAGCCCGCCGCGGCGATCGCGCAGCGGGCGATCAGGACGATCACGAACAACTGGCACCGGACCCTGATGCTGACGAACCTCGCCGAGGCGCTCAATCAGCTCAAGGACTTCGACGGCGCGGTGGGGGTGCTCAGTGACGAGCTCGCCAAACGCCCCGACGATGCGTACCTCATCTCGGCGCTCGCGCAGATCCTGGTCATCCAGAACAAGCACGGCGAGGCGCTGACGCTCACCGGGGACGCCATCGCGCGTGGGATCACTCACCTGGGTGTTGTGACGGGCTTCGGACGCGCCGCCGTCCGCACCGATCGACGCGACGAAGCGATCGCCCTGATCGAGGCGGCGCTCGCGGCGCCGGATGTGGAGCAGGTCGCGCCGTCCACGCGTTCCTCGGCGTACACCGTGCTCGGGCACCTCTACGACAAGAGCAAGGACTACGCCCGCGCCTTTGCGGCCTACGAGAACCGAAACAACCTGCACCCGAAAACATACGACGACCAGCAGGTCATCGACCGCATCGCCTCGCTCGAGTCGGTGTGGACACCCGAGGCGTTCGTCGGTGTGCAGCGACCGACCCCGAGCGGGCCTCGCCCGGTGTTCATCATCGGGATGCCCAGATCGGGGACCACGCTCACCGAGCAGATCCTCGACATGCACCCGCGTGCCTTCGGCGCCGGAGAGCTGGAGGGCATCGCGGAGCTGGCGCGGCAAGCCGTTGCGCATCCGAATCATGTGTTCTCGACCGGTCCGGAAGGCTACGACCTCGACACGCTCCAGCGGCTGGGCGACGAGTACCGCGCGGAGCTGATGCGGCTTGCCGGGGGCAGGGAGTATGCGCTGATTACCGACAAAGCGCCGACCAACTACTGGCATATGGGGTTGATCGCGCTCGCGCTCCCGGACGCGAAGTTCGTGCACTGCATGCGTGATCCGCGGGATACATGTTTGTCGTGTCTGTTCCAGCCGCTGGACCCGAGCCATGCGTTTAGTTTCGACATGGACTCGTGCGGGCGTTACTACCGGCACTACCACGCGTATGTCCAGCACATGACCGGTGTCATGCGTGACCCGCGGGTCGGGATCGATGTTCTTGAAATGCGTTATGAGGACACCGTTTCAGACCAGGAGGCCCAGACCCGGCGTCTACTGGACTTCGTGGGGCTGGAGTTCCACGAGGACTGCCTGAACTTCCACCGATCCGAGCGGGTCGCGATGACCCTGAGCAACGATCAGGTCCGTTCGCCGATCTACCAGAGCTCGACCAGACGCTACGAGCGGTACGCGGCTCACATCGGGCCGCTGATCGAAGCCCTCGGGGATCTTGTTCCCGCAGACGAGCGGGTAGGTGACATACACTGAAGCAAGAACCGCCCCGGCGAACGAACGCCGGTCAGGCGGAGGAGAACCGATGCAGCCGAACCAGAAACAGCAGCCCACGCCCCAGGACACCTTCCTCAGCGCCAAGGGCGCCTACCGGGTGGGTGATTACACCGAGGCGGCAAAGTACTCCGGGCTGCTCCGTGCGCACTTCCCCGATCATCCCCCGGTGCTCGCGATCCACGGCATGATCCTCTCGCGGCTCGGGCTCGATCTGCCCGCGTTGCCCGATCTCGCCAGGGCGGCGGACCTCACCGAGGACGCGCTCGTCAACGGCGACGACCAGAACCCCGCACGCCCGCAGATCATCGACCAGCTCTTCCAGGTCTGCGTCGCGTGGTGCAACTCGCTTGTGCGGACGGGGGAGCCCGGCGAGGGCATCGAGGTGATCGACCGCGCACTGGTCTACGACCCCGAGCGCCATGACGCGATCGCCGCCAAGGCGGAGGCGCTCGCGGCGATGGGAGATCACTCCGGCGCACAGAAACTGATCAATGATCACCTCAGCAACGCGTTTGACCGGATCCGGCTCACGATCTCGCTCGGGCGGATCGAGCTGCTGGGCGAGGGCAAGCCCGACAGCGGGGTGATCGCGGCGGTCCGTGACCAGACCGATCGGGTCGGGCTCAACGCGAGCGACCTCATGGATGCCCTTCGTGTGCTCGGGGACCTCGAGGACCGGGCGGGCGATTATGACAACGCGTTCAGCGCCTACCGGCGTGCGGCGAACCTGCGGCGCGGGAGGTTCGACCCCGAGGCGCACGCGCAGCTGACCAACACGCTGATTCAGAACTGGACCGCCGACGAGATGGCCAAGCTCGTCAAGTCCGACGCGGACGGCTCACCGATGGTGCTCCTGCTCGGGGCACCGTGCTCCGGGGTTGAGGAACTCGCGGCGTTGCTCGACCAAGCCGGGACCGTATCAACGGTCGGCCCGATCGACGCGATGATGCTGGTCGCCAAGAAGGTCTTTGGGGCTCGGTCGGGCGTGATCCGCCCGGTGGTTTTCTCGCCCAAGGGGCTCCGGGGCAAGCAGTTCACCGACGGGGCGGGGGTGTACGGCTCCAGCCTGATGCCCTTCGTCCGCCCGGGCGCCAACCGAGCGATCGACACGAACGAGATGAACCTCTGGCTCGCGGGGATCGCCGCGTTGATCCTGCCGGGCATCAAGATCGTTTTTTGTCGCCGCGACCCACGGGATTCGGCGCTCGATTGCTACACGGCCGACCTCCCCGGGCTGCATCCTTACGCCAAGGATCTTGTCCACGCCGGGTCGTATATCGCGGACTGCAACCGCATGATGGATCACTGGACTCGGGTGCTCGCGGATGAACGCATCGGCTGCGAAGTCCACGAGGTTCAGTACGCGGACTTGCTCGCGGACCCGATCGCGTGTGCACAGAAGGTGGTTGGGATGATCGGTGGCGAGGGCGCTGATTCGATCACGAAGATCCATCGCTCCCTGCGTAAATCCCCTGACCCCAAGCATTACAAGAGCAAGATGCACGCGGTCGACGAGCTCTTCGACGAGATCAGCGCGGGGGCGTGAGGTCCCTCGTGACAGATCGTCCGCGGCGCGTGCAGATGCGCGCCGGTTCGTCTATTCTTCCGGTATGCTCCAGTACCATGACATTCTTCGGCGGGTGCTCGCCGAGGGCGTGCCCACCAGTGACCGCACCGGCGTCGGCACACTCTCAATCTTCGGGCATCAGTCCCGCTATGACCTGCACCCGGATGCCCCCGGCGCCCGACGAGCCGAGATCGAATCCGGGCAGCCCATCGGGTTCCCGGTCCTGACGACCAAGAAGCTCCATCTCCGCAGCATCATCCACGAGCTCTTGTGGTTCCTGCGGGGAGAGACGAACATCAAGTCCCTCAACGACGCCGGCGTGAAGATCTGGGACGATTGGGCAGACGAGAACGGGGATCTCGGCCCGGTCTACGGCTCGCAGTGGCGGTCCTGGAAAACAGCGGACGGACGCACGATCGATCAGATCCAGACCCTGATCGATGGGCTCAGAGCGAACCCATACAGCCGCCGCCACATCGTGACGGCGTGGAACCCGGGCGAAATCGAGCAGATGAAGCTCCCGCCCTGCCATTGCCTGTTCCAGTTTCATGTCGCCCAGGCGAGCGACGGCGGCCCGGACTGGCTGAGTTGTCAGCTCTATCAGCGGTCGGCGGACTTGTTCCTAGGTGTGCCGTTCAATGTCGCGAGCTACACGCTGCTGCTGATGATGGTGGCGCAGGTGACCGGATTCCGCCCCGCCAGCTTTATCCACACACTCGGCGACGCCCATATCTATCTGAACCACCTGCCGCAGGTCGAGGAGCAGCTCGTCCGCGACTGCCGACCGCTGCCGACGATGAAGATCAACCCGGGGGTCGATTCGATCTTCGGATTCCGGTTCGAGGACTTTGAGCTGGTCGGGTACGATCCGCACCCCCACATCAAGGGCGAGGTCGCGGTGTGAGCGAGCGGCGTCCGCAGATCGGGATGATCGTCGCGTGCTCGGAGAACCGCGTGATCGGACGCGAGGGCGGGCTGCCCTGGCATCTGCCCGACGATCTCCGTCATTTCATGCGCACGACGCTGGGGTGCCCGGTGATTATGGGGCGGAAGACATTCGCTTCGCTGAACGGGCCGCTGCCGCGCCGGATCAATATTGTGGTTTCCCGCACCATGAAGCGGCATGAAGACGGCGTCATCGTGGTCGGCTCGCTCGATGAGGGGCTTGCATACGCGGGAACACTCGTCGAGGGGACGGATTCGCCGATCTGGATCGCCGGGGGGGGCGAGATCTACCGCCTGGGGATGTCCAGGGCGGACCTGATCGTGCGCACGCTCGTCCACGAGGTTCTCGATGGGGATGTGGTGTTCCCTGAGATCGATCCGTCGGCGTGGGAGCTGCGGGAGACCGAGTTCCATGGGGAGGATGATCGGCACCCCTATTCATTCAGTATTGAGTGGTGGGATCGGGCTGCAGGGGATCCGACGGAACAGGACTGAGCCGATAAGTGGCCAGAATCCGCCATATTGAGGAAAAACCGGGCAATATGACGGATTGTGGATGGCGTGTGTGGGCAGTCAAAGGCCTGTTTTTTGAGCCGGAGGGGCGATTTGGACCCGAAATGCTGTGCCCGTGGGGGCTTGGGGTGTTCAGATCTCGAAAATTTGCAGCCGGAACCGAACAATCGGGTTGCATGACCCCCGAAGTTGGATTATCCTTGTGCTGGGTCAGGAACGAGTCGTTCGTTTCCAAACAGTCTTTTTTACGGTTCGTAAACAATATCCGTTTCCAATGAGGAGATAAGAAAATGAAGAATGCAATCGCAATCGCCGCTATCGCCGGCCTCGCAACCGCTGCTGTCGCAGACCTCACCGTCAACATCGAGTTCGGCGCAACCAGCATCGCTGTTGGCGAGACCACCTCGGTCACCATGACCGCGGACTTCACCGGCGTTGGCGCTCCCTACATGTCCGTCGCCAACTTCAGCGTTGTCGGCGACAACGGGCTCGCAACCGCTTCGGGCGTTTCGCTCGGTGGCTGGAACATGGCTGCCCTCGGTGCAGCAACCGGTTCGGCTGACGGCGCTGGTGTCTCGGGCATCAAGCTCCAGCAGCAGGCCCTCTTCGGCGCTGTTGACACCACCGCGACCGGTCTTCTGATCGCTTCGTGGACCGTCACCGCTGACGCAGAAGGCGTCCTCACCTACTCGGGCGTTGACGGTGCTCCGTTCTCGTTCGGTATCAATGACGCGAACAACAGCTTCGGCTCGCCCGTTCAGTACGGCGTTGATGTCATCAACTCCGGTTCGCTGACCATCACCCCCGCACCTTCCGCGATGGCCCTCCTCGGCCTCGGTGGTCTGGTTGCCGGTCGCCGTCGCCGCTAATCGCTGCGATCCGACAATGCTGATCTGATCAGCATCGGTACAAAACAAATGCCCGTCTGGTTCGCCAGACGGGCATTCTTGTTTTTGAAGGGTCCCCCCCGGTCCGCCGGCCTCGGCCTAGCCGTGCAGGCACGCCGAGGATCGTATCAATCGAAGAGCTGGGCGAGTGTTCGCCAGTACCCCGGTTCGCTCTTGGCGACGCAGGCGGGGTCCGCGATCGAGCAGTTCGGTCGGCGCAACGCGATGAGCGCCATCGACATCGCGATGCGGTGATCGTCGTAGGTCGCGAAGATCACGGGCTCGGCGTCCGGGCTGGTGTCGATACCGTCCGCAGGGGGGGTGATCGAGAGGGCGTCCGGATCGCCCGAGAGGTTGTCCTGGACGGCGACGCCGACTTTGGCGAGTTCAGTGACGAGCGCGCGGATGCGGTCGCATTCTTTGTCGCGGAGCGTGCGCACGCCTCGGATAATCGTGGTGCCCTTGGCGAAGCACGCGATGGCGGCGAGCGTCATGACGGCGTCGGGCATGGAGGACATATCGCACAGGATTCCACGGAGCGAGCCGGAGCCCCGGCAGGCGGTGGATCCGCCCCGGTTTGTGAGTGTGCAGCCCATCTGCTCGAGCAGGTGGGGGAACCGGGCATCGCCCTGGAGCGACGGGCGGAGCGGGGAGTCGGTGCCCGGGACGCCGATGCCCTCGACACGGATGCAAGCGTCCGGCAACAGGGCGCCGGCACCCCACCAGTAGCTCGCGGTGGAGGCGTCGGGCTCGATATCCATCGTGAACGGCGTGAGTCCCGGATGGACACGGATCACCGAGAGATCATCCGACGCCTGCACCCTTGCGCCGATCGCGTCGAGCTGGTCGATGGTCATGCGGATGTAGCTCGGCGAGGTGATTTCTCCCGTGAGCCGGAGGGTGATTCCGGTGGGGAGGCGTGTCCCGATGAGCAGCAGTGCGCTGATGTACTGGGAGGATTTTGTTTTGCCGATCTCGATGACGGGGTGGTTGCTCGGGAAGGCGGCGGGGGGGGTGATGGTGATGGGCGGGCACGCTAGGGCGCCGAGGGATTGGACGGAGCAGCCGAGTTGGCTCAAGGCATCGGTGAGTTCGTCGATCGGGCGTTGGCGGATCCGTTCGGAGCCGGTGATGGTGATCGGTGTGTCCGAGAGTGCGGCAGCGGCGGTGATGAAGCGTGTCGCGGTGCCCGAGTGGTGCAGATCGATGGTGGTGCCCGCCGGAGCTGTCCAGGGTCCCTGAACGCCTGTAACGCGGAGGGTGTGTCCCTCTTGCTCGATGCGGGCGCCGAGGGTTTCGACGGCAGCGATCATCCTCTGGGCGTCGTCTGCGTCGAGCAGGGGGTGGTGGATCGTTGAGTTGCCCGGGGCCATCGCGGCGAGGAGCAGGGCGCGGTTGGTCAGGCTTTTGGAGCCCGGCGGGCGGATGGTCACATCGAGCGGTGCCCAGCCGCGCGGGTGCGACCAGACCGGCAGCGGCAGCGGGTCGGGGAGCTGGTCGAGGGGGAGCTGGAGGGTCTGGGTGTCGGTCACGGGCGATGGTAGGTCGCCCGGTCAGTCCTGCCGGGTCGGGTGCATGCGGATATCGATCGGGGCAACCGCGTCGAGGTGCACATCGAGCTGGGGGAAGGCGATGGTGATGTCGTGCTCTCGGCAGAGCGCATCGATCGCAAACCGCATGTCGGACTCGATCGAGTTTTTGTCGAGGCTGGATCGCGGGTGGGTCCAGAAGTGGATCTCGAACGCGAGCGAGGAGTCCGCGAACTCGCGGAAGAGCACGCGGTTGTCCATGTTGCGGATCACCCGTTCGTGCTCGTTGATGGCCTGCTCGAGGATCTCGCGGACCTTGCTGGTGTCCGAGCCGTAGGCGACACCCACGGCGACACGCGAGCGCACGGCTCGGTCGGGGAGGTTCCAGTTGGTGATGGTGTTCTCGAGGAGGGTGGAGTTGGGGACGATGAAGGTTGCGCCGTCGTAGCCGTGGATGTGCGTGGAGCGTGCGCCGATTTTCCGGACAACGCCGGTATCGCCCCCGATGGAGATGAGGTCCCCGAGGCGTACGGGTCGCTCGAGCATGACGAGGAGCCCGGAGATGAAGTTGGCGATGAGGTTCTGGGAGCCGAAGCCGATGCCGAGGGCGAGCGCACCGCCGAAGATTGTGAAGATGGTGAGCGGGACACCCGCGATCTGCAGAGACATGACGACCGCGATGGTGACGAGGATGTAGTAGAGGATGGTCTGGATCGCGGCTGCGGGCCCGGACTCGACCTTCAGTTTGGGGAGTATTCTTTGGCCGACTCGGCGGGCGATGACTTTGGCGAGCAGGACGCCGAAGACGAGAACGAGCAGCGCGATGACGAGTTGGGAGACGGTGATGGTGGTTTCATTGACATTGAAGAGCTTGTAGTTCCAGACATGCTGGATGATCGGCATGATCCCTTCATCGAGCGGGATGGGTGTGTTCGCGACATCGAGCGCGAGGGCTTCATTGGTTGGGGGGGCGGATTCGTTGGGGGCGATCTGCATGGGTGAGTGTATGACGCCTGGGTGCGTATGAAAAACGCGGCAATCATGCCGCGTTGATTGCTGAGGGATGGGTGCGGATCAGCCGAAGATTTTGCCGAGCCCTTTCTTGAGGAGCCCCTCGGCGTCGCCGCCCATCACGCCCTTGAGCATGTCCATGGGGTTGTCGAGCCCGTTGAGTTTCTCGGCGATGGGACCCGCGACGGTTTCGATGCCCTGCTCGGCTTTCTCCTTACCGCCGCCGAGAGCTTTCCCGAGGACATCGAGGTCGAGTCCGCTTTTGAGTGACGAGACATCACCCTTGAGCAGCGCGCTGGGATCGATCTTGCCCTTGCCGAGGAGCCCCTCGATCATGGGCAGGAGTTTGTTGAGGAACCCTCCGGCCTGGTCGTCCGAGACGCCGAGCTTGCTCGTGAGCATACCGATGAGGTTGTCCTTTTGTCCTTCGAGTAGTTTGTCCAGCATGGTCTTCTCCCGTGTGTGTGATGGTGTGGACGATGATCGGCCACGGTTGATTTGCCCGTCGGATGATAGGTTCGAACTGGGGGACGACCCGCACTGGCTTTGTTAGGCTTCCTTGCGGAATACCGCGACGACATCTTCGACCGGGACCACGAACAGGCGGTTGTCGCCCTCGAAGTCCACCGGGATCGCATGCTTGGGGTTGAAGAGCACGCGGTCGTACTGACGGATGGGGTAGTCGTCGTCGTTGGCGACCTGGGTGGAGATCGCAACGACGCGTCCGGTGATGGTGGGGATCTCGATCTTGTCGGGGAGGTGGATGCCCGACTTGGTCTGCTTCTTGTCCTCGTCCTTGCGGATGAGCACGCGGGTGCCGATGGGTTCGACGGTCTCGATCTCGGGTGTCTTTGATTTGCTTACGGGCATGGGCAAGTGTATCGGGGTGCTGAGCGGATATCCGCCTAGGATGGGGGCGTGAGCGAGCACAAAGCAATCAATGAGCGGATCCTTGCGTTGCGGGTGGTCGCGATGCCTCGGGAGACAAACCCGTACAGCACGATCTTCGGCGGGGTCATCCTGTCGTACATCGACCAGGCGGGGTTTGTCGAGGCGCGGCGGCACGGGGATCTTGATTGGGTCACCGCGTCGATTGATCATGTTGATTTCAGGGCGCCGGTGCATGTCGGGGATGTGGTGAACTACCACTCGCGGACGGTGCGTCTGGGGCGGACGAGCGTGACCGTAGAGGTCGAGGTGCAGGCGGAGCGTTTTCATACGCACGAGACGGTGCATGTGACCTCGGCGACGCTGACGATGGTGGGGATGCGGGATGGCAAGCCGTTCCCGTTCCGCGAGTGCCCGTGCCGCGATCATGAGTGACGCGAGGAAGCCGAGGTTGGGCGTGCTGCTTTCGGGGTCCGGGAGGACGCTGGAGAACCTCTGTGAATACATCGCGAACGGCTCGTATCTTGATGCGGTGATCGCGGTGGTGGTTGGCTCGCGGGCGTGCCTTGGCATTGAAAAGGCGGCGGCTCGCGGGATCCCGCACCGGGTGATTCCTGGTGAACTCTCGGGGAAGCAGTTGGATGGCTTGGTCGAGGAGTTCGGGCTGGATCTGGTTGTGCTCGCGGGGTATCTACGCCGGGTGCCGATCACAGCGAAGACGCGCGGGCGGATTCTCAATATTCATCCGGCGCTTTTGCCGGACTTTGGCGGACCGGGGATGCACGGGATGCATGTCCATCGCGCGGTGATCGAGGCGTACCAGCGCGGCGAGGTGTCTCGGTCGGGGTGCACGGTGCATTATTGTGATGAGACCTACGACACCGGGGCGGTGATTCTGCAGCGACGCTGCCGGGTCACCGATGAGGACACCCCGGAGAGCCTCGCGGCAAAGGTGTTTGAACTTGAGTGCGAGGCGTACCCCGAGGCGATTTCGCGGGTCCTCGCGGGGCTGAAAGAATCGCGCTGAATCCTGCAACGCGGGCACTGATGTGGGCGAATAACCGGGTATGACT
>JAGQOC010000177.1 GCA_020427745.1 Phycisphaerales bacterium
TTCTAAGGGATTTCCTTAGACTCGATTGCCTGAAACTCAGATCGAGAATCAGCCTGGTGCGAACCAGATCGAGATCCCATGAGCGCACTCTCGCTCACCTCACACAACCATTCCATGGATGGCTGTGGGTGAATAACGATGCGGTAACGCATCGCCAAGATGGACCCAACTGTTCACAGGTCAAGAAGCCCGTGAAAAACCTGCTCGCGAGAGCAGGTTTTTTCGTGCGCTCTCTGCATCCCCCACCGCGATCTACTCTTCCACGAGCAACTCACCAGCAACCCCGCCGGGACGCCGCATCGCTTCGTACTCCTCGAGGGTATAACTCACCCCCACCTCGGGCGTGTTCTTCCGCACCATCGCCCACCGAGGTATGCCCCTCGAATAGGCAACCGGTTGAGGCACAAGCAGATCGATCGGCACATCGCGGAACAGGATGGGGCTCGCGACGACTGAGCGGATCCTGGGATCCATCGCCGCTCGCGATGGGTCCGGGCGGTAAACCACATCCAGTTGTTCCTCTGCGATCACCCGGTCAAAGAACTCCTGATGCTCAGAGAAATAATCCAGCCAGCTCTGGTCGGTGTTGAAGTCGCTCGGCGGCTGGATGCCGTAATGAACCGCGGCCTTCAGTTCGATCGCGATGGGTTTGAACAGGATCTCTTCGCCACCTGAGCGGAGCCAGAGATCGCCGAGAAGTTGATGATCGGAACCGAGCCTGGACTCGATTTCGAGGACCGATTGTGATCCCGAGCGGATGTTCTCGTGCTCGCTCGCGATTTCCAGTTCGGTTGGGATCTGCATGCTGCTGATCGTGAGCCCCTCTGCGAGCGGGGTGAGCACGGCCGGATCGGTGAGCACTGCCGCGTACACAGGATCCGCGACCCGCCGGATCTTGACTCTCGGCGAGAACTCGCGGTGCAGGACCTCCTTGGGGCCCTTGTAGACCGTGTATGCGTAGTCGAGTTGGATCTCGAAGGCATCGCCCGTCTTTGCGGGATCGATCCACAACGAGGACCCGCTGGCTGAGGATCGTCGCTTGTACGGGATCCACCAGCCCCCGCGGTCCGGGTCGTAGCTGTTGGA
This sequence comes from Phycisphaerales bacterium, assembly GCA_020427745.1. Classification (GTDB taxonomy): domain Bacteria; phylum Planctomycetota; class Phycisphaerae; order Phycisphaerales; family UBA1924; genus UBA1924. The sequence continues at coordinate 1,087 of JAGQOC010000177.1, forward strand.
GAGCATCCACCCCCCGTTGATCCGTGTGTCGTTACCGATGATCTTTGGTGTATTGACCACAATCGCGAGTTGGTATGGTGAGTCGAGTTCATCGCCGAAGCCGGTGTTTCCCGTGCGTCGGTTCCATTCGAAGCGGAAGTCCGTCGAGCTCATGCCCCGCTCGGCGTTGCTCTCTCGGACCCAATACCCGAGCTGGGTGTCTTCCAGCCCGATCTCGGCGTGGACATCGAACTCGAACACGACGGCCTTCTCCATGTAGCGGATCGCGTCCTGGTCCTTCATCTTCTCCGAGAAGAACGCGTAGCAGAGCACATCCCCCCACCGCTGGTCCCAGGGGGTCCTCGTGTCCGCCTGGTGCTTGAACGCACGCTCGACGAGCGTCTGCAACCCTTCATCGGAAACCTCGCCGGGGATCAATCGGTCGTGGAGTTCCTGCAGTGCTTTCATGTTGCCGGTGGATTCGAGCCAGAGGAGCATCCACTCCGGCGAGCTGGCGTACCAGTCGATGTTCTTGATCGCGGGGATCGTCGAGAGCTTCGGCCAAGCGACGCCGCTGAGCCCGATGAGCAGCATTAGCAGCGAGACCAGCAGCAGCACAGGACGCCGCTTGCGGAGCCCGCTGAGCACATACCGTGTGTCCGGCGGGGTGATGTGCCCGCACTCGGGACACTTGGAATCCCTGGTGAGCTCCAGCCCGTGCAGATCAAATCTGCACGATCGGCAGTGCGGATGGTCCGAGACGGGCCGCCCGCGGACGGCCTTCACAACACCCCAAACCCCGAAGATCGCAAGCAGAACACCAAAGACGAGAATGAGGGTCATTCGTGTATCGTACCTGATCGACGGGCGGAGGCGTATACTCGTCTTGGAGATAACCCATGAGCAAGCTGGAACAGATCGACCTTCTCGCCACCCCTGATCCCCGCATCGTTGCCGCTATCAAAGCGATGAGCACGCTGGGCAACCCCATGCAGGACACCTCACGCCGGCATGACATGGACACTCTCGCGAGCTCAGGCAAGCTCTTTGGCTGTGCGCGGGTTCGTTTCGCGACAGGCAACGCGTTGTTGATGTTGTTGCTCCAGAACCTGCCAAACACTGTCGAGTCGATCGAGTTCGACCGGGCAGAAATGGATGCCGCCGCCGGCAAGCTTTATCCAGAGCTCGCTCCCAAGGTTCGCCGAGCAGAGGCATGCACCTCACAAACGACGGCGTTGGTTGTGGACATCATGGATATCGCCGAACATGCCGAAGCAATTCAGACCGAACTCCGCTCCGGCGTTGTGCGTGAGCTTTGGGTCCACTGCTCGCTTCTGTCTTTCGCTCGGATCTGGCTTGATCACGCGGGGAAGGACGCGTTCGAGCAGTTCCCCTTCTCCCGAGGCTTCGCCGTAGGCGAGTTGGATCAGGACCAATGCGTCGCACTGGCAAACGCGATCGAAGCGTGCGCCCATGAATCGAGCTGGTACCCCTCGCGGATCGGCGCGGAGTTCCTTGATTCAGTGAAGCTCAAACCACACGCGATGAAAAATCTGTTCCGTGTCGTGAGCAATGCGCGAGCGGATGACGAGTTTATCCTCTGCGGTCTGAGCAAGCGGATCGGTGCGTTGCTTGATCAGATCCATGACGCGATCACCACCGCACTCCCCCATATCGATATGGGTCCCGCCCCCGAGCCGATCCAGTGGAAGAATAAATGGAAGAGTGATGCCGTCGAGGCAGTTCTGCGGATCGATCGTTACTTCAGCAATCATCCCCAAAGGGACCTGCTGATCGTGATGATGTCTGACAATCACGAGCGGGTGATCGAACTCGCCCGCCAAGCCGTCGAACCACGGGGTGGATTCGGGGTTGGCTCGACACTGCGCGCACTGATCAAGCTGCTCGGGCAGTTGTTCCAAACACGCGAGCAGGTCTGGTGGATGCGTGATTGGGATGCATCGAGCAATCAAACCTGGAGTATCTTGACCAACGGGCGTTGCCCGGTCGGGACGCTCGGGCCCAAGCCGGTCAAGCCGCTGAGTGAGTATCTGAATCTCTATTGGTTCGAGGGTGCACGGAGCGCCGAGCGAATGCGGATGCGGAAAAACCCGCCTGAGTTTAACCCGAGCATCCGTCCATCGAGCCGGCGGATCCAATCGTTGGCACACCTGAACCACACAGCAAGGAAGCTGCAAGCATCCCAGCTCTGCTCACTTCTTCTCTATCGGCTTGGAGCCCAATACCCCAACGAGACCATCCGTTGGCTTGATGTTGGATGCGGGAACGGGAACATCGCGAACTCGGTGCATATCCCGGAATGGCTCGAAGACCGGATCGAGATCATCGGACTGGACTTTGGCGAGGGGATGATCAACAACGCCAACCAACGCGCCGCCAGGAACCGTCGTTACATGGTTGCCAACGCGTTGACCCCTCCCGACGAGATCATGGGGATGCGGTTCCACCTTGTGAGCACCTTCGAGTTTCTTGAGCACCTGATCGACCCGGTCGAACTGCTCAAGAACTATGCAACGCTCAAGCCCGAGATCATGGTCGGCGGCTCGCCTCTTGGGGAACCTCAGCCCTGGCTCCCTGCTCGGGCCCACACATGGTCGTTCAAACGCGAGGGGTACGAAGCGCTCTTCAAGGAAGCCGGGATGAAGATCACCTACTCGTCAGAGGTTCGCATCGGTTCCTATCTGGGCGGGCACGATTGGGTGACCGTCGCCGGCGCATTCGGGCAAGGAATCCTACCCGAGCTCCCGCGTGATACCGTCGCCAATCTGACGAGGCTCGAAACCATCGAGGAATACAAAGGGCCCTCGCCGATCACCGCGCTTGGCCGATGAGCCGCGTCGCGTTATTCCGCGGTGGGATTCGGCTTCTGGCTCTTTCGATTCGTGTGCCGAACGATCTCCCCGGTCGCGAGATAGACGATGTCCTCGGCGATATTCCCGAGCAGATCGCCGACGCGTTCGAGCTCGCGTGAGATCCGATACATCAGGATCCCGGTGGCGGTCTTGTCGACCGACTCCTCGATGTACTTGGTGACCTCGAGGAAGACCTGCTTGTCAAGCCGATCGATCGCCTTGTCGCTCAGCACCACCTCGTTGGCGGCCTCCATATCCGTGTTCACCACCGCGCGGAGGAGCGCCTGGCACATCATCGGGATACGCTCGCCCATCTCACGCAGCGCCCGGGGCCACTCGGGCGCGGGTGCCGTGAGCTTCCGGCAGATCTTGGCGATCGATGCCGCGTGATCGGCGACACGCTCGATATCGGCGTTAACCTTCAGACAAAAGGTGATGAGCCGGAAGTCACCACCAAAGGGCTGGTGGAGCGCGAGGATACGGAAGCACTCCTGCTCGATGCGGACCTCCTCCGAATCGATCTGCGCCTCGATCACCTTGACGCCGCGGGCCCGCTCGTGGTCGAGCTCCCAAAGCGAGTCGATCGCCTGTTCCAGCAGGTCAATCGCTTGGGACGCTTCACGGATAAGACGGCGTCGGAGCGCAACGAGCAGGAAATCGAGCTGGGTATCGCCCGCGAGCTGCATCGCGGGTGGCACATGTGCTTTTTCACGAGAATCAGGCATCGTGCGTCCTTTGCGCCAGAAAGCCGGGCGTCCCTCGCCCTCGTAGGTGGTAACACCGATGGTATCAGGTCCCGGCGAGTTTGTCGAGTTTCCCCGCACCCCCAGAAACTGCTTGCCCGGTTTCGAAGCAGTCCACCACCCAGCGGGCGAGCTGCATCGGTGAGCGGGGCATCCTCTCTGGGCGGATGTAGACCTCGCTGAGCATCTCGCCCGACGCGGAGCGTGCGTTGGTCTGGGCCAGGGATGCGTTCACGACCCGGACCCGCGCCGGTGCGCCCGCAAGCGTGGAGGCGAGCCCCCCCGGGCTCGCGGTCATACAGACGATATCGTCGCCGCGGTGGCTGATCGCCCGCACATGGTGGCGCTGCGCTGCCGCCCGGACCCGGGCCCGCATGACCATCCGGCGGGCCAGTTCGGGCGGGGCCGAATACGCGCTCGTCAGGTCCTCCACCACCGCATCGATGGCTGCTTGAGAGCCCGCCGAAGCAAGCCTCCGGTACGCCTCCAGCCTGCGTGCATCGCTCGGGATGTACATCTTCGGCAGCAAACCATACAGCCCGATGTCTACCACCGTATGCGACACGGGCTCGGGCGCTTCGCTGTCGGTGAGTTTGCGGACCGCTTCATCAAGGAGCTGGCAGTACATCTCATAGCCCACGGCCGCGATGTGCCCGGACTGCTCGGCCCCGAGCAGGTTCCCCGCACCGCGGATCTCCAGATCCCGCATCGCGATCTTGAACCCCGCGCCGAGCATGGAGTACTGCTCGATCGCCTTGAGTCGTTTCTGGGCGACCTCTTTGACCGTCCGGTCCTCGGGGAGCAGGAGGTAGCAGTACGCCCGGTGATGGCTCCGCCCGACGCGTCCGCGGAGCTGGTGGAGATCCGAGAGCCCGAACCGGTCGGCGTCGTTGATAATCATGGTGTTCGCCGTCGGGTTGTCGATGCCCGATTCGATGATCGTCGTGCTCACGAGGATATCCGCGCGCCTCCGCATGAACTTCACCATCACCGCTTCCAGATCGTGCGGGTTCATCTGCCCGTGCCCGATCACGATCTCCGCGTTGGGCGCAAGCTGCTGGATCTCGTCGGCGACCGACTCGATGTTGTGCACGCGGTTGTGCACGAAATACACCTGCCCCTCACGGGCCAGCTCCCGCTGGATCGCTCGCTGGATCCGGTGCTTGTTGTACGGGATCACCTCCGTCACCACCGCCCGCCGATCAACCGGGGGGGTTGTCAGCGAAGAGATATCCCGCAAACCCAGCATCGACATGTGCAGTGTCCGCGGGATGGGGGTCGCGCTGAGGGTGAGCACATGCACGCTCAATCGGAGCTGCAGCAATCGTTCCTTGTGCTCGACGCCGAAGCGTTGTTCCTCGTCGATCACGACCAGCCCGAGGTCCGCGAATGCAACATCCTGCGAGAGGATTCTGTGCGTGCCGATGAGGATATCGACCCGCCCGAGCTGCACATCCTTCAGCGTCTGTCGGGTCTCGGCGGGCGTTTTGAACCGGCTCAGCGACGCGATCGTGAACGGGTAGTCCGCGAACCGCTCGCGGAACGAACGCTCGTGCTGCTCCGCGAGCACCGTCGTCGGCACCAGAACAGCGACCTGCTTGCCCGACTCGACCGCCTTGAACGCGGCTCGGATCGCGACCTCGGTTTTCCCGAACCCAACATCGCCGCAGATCAAGCGATCCATCGGGCGTGAGGAGGTCATGTCCTTCTTGATCTCGATAAGCGCCGAGAGCTGATCCTCGGTCTCTTCGTACGGGAACTCGGCCTCGAACTCGGTCATCCAGGGCGTGTCGTCCTTACAGCGGAACCCGGGCATGTGCTCGCGGGCGGCGCGGACGCGGAGCATCTCCGACGCGAGATCCTTGACGGAATCGGAGACCTTCGCTTTCTGTGATTTCCATTTCTTGCCGCCGATCGAGCTCAGCGGCGGCTTGCCGCTGAACCCGCCGACATATTTCTGGATGAGATCAATCTGCGAGCACGGGACATGCAGCTTCGAGCGCCCCGCGAACTCGAGCGTGAGGTATTCCTCCTCCTCAACCTTCGCTTTCTTCGTCTGGTGTGTTCCGAGGATCGACGGGCGCGCGACGCCCTCATCCTTCCGCCCGCCGCCCGCGGGCATGACGCGCATGCTGACGAACCGGGCGATGCCGTGATCGTCGTGGACGACATAATCACCCTCGCTGATGTCGAAGAAGGTATCCATCGCACGCCCCGCGCGGATCTTCTGCACACGCCGACGCACACTCGACCGGTGCAGCATCGCGCCGGAAGGCACGAGCGAGAATCGCCCGGCGCTGCCCTCCCACACGAACCCACGCCGGATATCGATCACTGTGCGTTCGATCGCCAAGCCGGGCGCGTGGACATCGACGAGCTCGCCGAGTCGATCGTGCTCCCCCTTGTTCGTACACAGCAGTCGCACCGACCCGCCGCGTTCGCAGAGCTCTCCGAGCTCACGAACAGCAGTCGCAGTATCACGATCGAACGCTGGCAGTGTCTCGATCGGGAGATCCACGAGCACATCCGCGCCCGCCTTGCCCGCGGAGAACTGGTTGATCTCCACGAGGGAATGGAAACGCGTTTCGAGGATCTTGAGCACCGCCGGCGGCCCGAAGATCGAGCGTCCGTCCGTGATCCGCTCGTAATACCCGCGCCCCTGCTCGACGATCTCGAAGGTCTCCGCGAGGATCGCTGCGCACTCGGTCGGCAGATACTCCAGCACACTCAGATCATCACGGCGTTGAGCGAGCTGGTCCTGCCCCACCGCCGCGAGCAGCACGCGAGAGATCTTCCGATCCGAGCCCATCGTGTCGAGATCGACCTCGCTGAGCGACTCGAGTTCATCACCGAAGAAATCCATCCGCACAGGGATCGGTACGCCGCCCGGCCCGGTCGGCGGATAGACATCAAGGATCCCGCCGCGGAGCGCGAACTGTCCAGGATGCTCGATCGTGTCCACTCGTTCGTACCCGGCGCTGTCCATCCACCGCATCAGCGCCGACGGATCGATCGTCTCCCCCACCGCGATCGAGCGGACAAGCCCGTCGAGTCGCGCCGGGCTCGGGACGGGCTGCATGATCGCCGCGATCGGCGCGATCAGCACCCTTGGGCACTCCCCCCCGGCGATACGCCGGAGCATCATCGAACGCGCCGCGAAGAGCTCCGCGCTCACATCCGTCTCGCCGGGCGTGAGCTCAAGCGCCGGGAACACCGACGCGTGCTCGGGGAGAACCGCGTTGATCTCCGAGAGGATGTCCTCGGCTTCATCGATGTGCGCACAGACGATGATGATCGGGCGGCCGACCACCGTGTCCATCGCGGCGACAAGCATCGAGACCGCGCTCCCGCCGCCCCCGGTCGCGATGATCCGGTTTCCGGAACTGATTGCCCCGGTCAGCCGGACGAAGGCGTCGTCGCTTCGGATGGACTCGATGATCCGCTGCATGGGCTGGTGGGTTCCTGCGGTGCGCGCACGCGCGTGCCCGGGACCGCCGCGACGGGCGGCGGTCCGGGTGGTGCTTGTTCGGTTGAAGGAGTGTATCCGCCCGCTGCCCGGCGTGCTCAGTCCCCGCCGATCGTTGCCCGATCGCGGATACCCGCGATGGTTTTGGGCCCGATCCCGCGGACCCGGTCGAGGTCATCAATCGATGCGAATCCACCATTCTCCGTGCGATCGCGGACGATCGCTTCGGCGGTCACCGGGCCGATCCCGGGGAGGAGTTCGAGCTCCGCGGCGTTGGCGCTGTTGAGGTCCACAAGGTGCACCACGATCCGGGATGTCTCGCTCGCAACAAGTGACGCGACAGGCTGGGGATCGGCGGGCACGGATGCGGATTGGGTGTGGACGAGCGACCACGCGATGCCGGTGATCGACGCGAGCCCGAGCAGAGCCGCGGCGAAACCGGCCGCGGGCGTGCGTGCCCAATCGGCTTGCTCGGCTCGCTGATTCATCCGCCACCCGCGATGCTCGTGGGCTGCGCGTGCGCGAGCACCCCGAACCCTTTGAGCCGCGGAGGGAATCCCCCCCCGGCAACAGACTTGCGGAGCTCCACCAGCCGATCGAGCGCGGGACGCGGGTGATACTTCTCACCCAGAAGCCCGCCCGCGGGCATCTCGCTGGGCGCGGCATCAACCTCCGCGAGATCGTGCCAGCAGACACTCTGGATGTAAGGCTTCGACAACGCGATCCCGAGGGCGGCTGAGAGCCAGTCGGCCTGCGATTCATCCGACCATGGACGACGCCAGTAGCCCGCGTCGGGTTCGCCTGACTTAGGGTCCCTTGCCGGAGAAGCGGGTGCGCCGATCGCGGAGAGCGCGATCGGGCGATCGAGCATCGCGTAGTGATCGAGCATCGAGCTGAACGCGAGCAGATCGCGGGTTGTGTGCCCCACCGCGTTCATGCCCATCTGCACCCGCAGCGAGAACGCGTCGATCTGCACACCCGCCTGCGAGAGCATCTCCGCGTACAGCGTCGGGGGCAGCGACTGACGATCCGCGGTGTGGTATTCACCCCAGGGCTGGGTGATCTCGATCTGCACACTCGCACGCGGATGCAGCTTGCGCACGAGCAGCACGCAGATCCTTGTGAGGTCCATCATCTGCTCAAAGCTGAGCTTGAAATGCTCGCCCGTGTGCAGCCCGGAGCAGACGGTCCACCGCGTCACCGTCCGTCGGTAACGCGTCACGAGCGATTTGATGTGCTCGTAGACCAGCTCGCGGAGTGTCTCGTAGTCGTTCTCCCAGATGTACAGCCAGTCCGGGACACTTGTCGGGCGGAAATCGATCAGCGGGCCGGCGACCACCGGGAGCTTGGCGGTGCGGATCGCCCACTCGATCCACTTGTCCGTCGGTGTGTAGCTGTACTCGCCCTCGCGCGGCTCCATCTCGATCCAACGCATCGGCATGGTGATGTAATCGCATGATTTCTCGATCGCCTGCTTCGTACGAAAATCAAAGGACGCGGGCGAGACCGCGCACCCGATCGCGGGTCGCTGGGGGAGAACCACGCCCCCGCGTGTGGGGTGGAGGACGGGCTTGGCGCGTTTGTTGATCGTTGGGCCGTCCTCGGTGATTGACAGATACATCTTCCCGGAGATCCGATCCCTGAAATCGCGTTCAGCAATGAGCAGTGTCAGACGCTCGGACGCCTCGATCGCGATCCAGAGCGCACGGAGCCCGAGCCTGGCGGCGGTGGAGTCCGACTCGATGGAATCGCTCGATGCCACCAACGCTTCGGTGAACACCGAGCGGGCGCACTCGAAGAGACGCATGACGGGGCTCGTCTCCGGCAGATCGAACGCCTGCCAGTCCTCGAGCCGATTCAGGAACGCCATGATCCGGTG
>JAGQOC010000178.1 GCA_020427745.1 Phycisphaerales bacterium
TGCCGGTGGCGATGATCTGGGTGGCGGCGACCGCGGCGCGCACATCGCGGGTGATGCGCGAGGAAAGCGCGCGGTTGCAGGTCGCCATCGACGCGATCCGCCACGCCTATATCACTCAGAGTCAGAGCCGCGACGCGGTGGCCGAGCCCTCGGTCGCGCGCAAGCTCGAAGAGATTGCCGCGGCTCAGCGCAAGACCGAAACCGCGCTGGCCACCTTCCACACCTCGCGCACCGCGCCCGCGCCGCCGCCGCGGCCGTCCGATGGCCCATCGACATCCCGTGCCCCGTGAGCCCGCCGCAGAACCAAATTTTCCCGTCGTCGATCCCCTTCACGGGCGTCGGCCCGATCACGGGAAGCCCGTCCGGGCTGAAACCCATGATCCCGGACCAGCGTGCTGTAACGGTGTACTCGGTTGTGATGAGCTCCTTCACGAACGATTCTAGATGCGCCTGGACCTCTTCCGTTGTGTCGTCGGTCGCCGTTGCCTCGTTGAGCTCGTGGTAGGTGCGGGCGCCGCCGAAGATGATCTGATCCCCCGGTGCGGAGCGCACATACTCAGAACCCCGGTTGAGATAGTACGCGAACTCCAGGCGTGCGTGCGAGGCCTTGTCCGGCTTGATCGCGAGCATCTGCCCGCGGTTGGGGCGGACGATCCCCCGCAGCGCCGGGGCGAGTTGGGCCGCGTACGCGTTCGTGCACATCAGCACCCGCGAGGCGTGCACGGTCGCCTGCTTGGTCATGAGCACCACCCGTCCCGCGTGCTGTTCGAGCCGGTAGACCTCCGCCTGTTCAAAGACGGGTGTTGTCGAGAGCGAAGCGCTCAGCAGCCGGACCAGTTCCGTCGGTGAGCATACGGCGTCGTTCGGGTTCAGCAGCCCGAGCACGGGTGCTCCGGACCACCAGATCGGGTCCTCCGGCGCGTTGTCCTTCTCGATAAGTTCCGCCGCGAACCCGTCCTGTTTCATCATCGCGACCGCTTCGCGCAGATCTCTCGCCTCGGATTCCTCCGTCGCGATCAGACACGACGGTCGCGCCGCGTAGCTCGGTGTCGATTCGATCCCGAGCGCCTTGAGCCCGTTGAGATTTTCCTCCGACCACTTCCAGACAAACCGTGCCGTATCCCGTCCGAGGGTCTCCGCGGTCCGTGCGTAGTTCTCCGCGCCGCCGCGCATGAGGTACCCCGCGTTCCTGCCCGAGGCTTTGGACCCGATCCAGTCCGCTTCGAGGATCACGCACGAACGCCCCTGCGCTTCGAGCTCGATCGCGGCGGACAAGCCGCTGATCCCACCGCCAATGATCGCGACCTCGCACTCGATCGTCTCGTTCGTTGGCGTGCGCTGCCAGAGGCTGATGGTCATCGCTGAATCTCCGCTGCAAACTGTGTCACGAGAACGAGGTCATTAACATTCGTGCCGGTCGCTCCGGTGCGGAACGCCGCCCCGATGCGGTCGAGGTACGGCAGTGTATCATGATCCGCGAGCGCCGTGCGGGCTCCGTCGTCGAGCATCATTGGTGTGATGATTGCGCCCGCCGCATCCGTCGGCCCGTCGATCCCATCCGTCGCGAGCCCCACGACCACCCAGTTCTGAGTGTTCAACTCGTGGAGCCTCTGTGCGCATGCCAGAGCACACTCCATGCACGGCCCACCGATACCAACCGAGCCAGCCGCGTTCACCGTCGTCTCGCCCGCGATGATCGATGTTCCGGAGGTTTGAAACGATTCCGCGAGCAGTCGTCCCTGTTTCTGGGCATCTCCTGTGACCGCAAGCCGGAGCGATGGCTCTCGGCCCAAGAACGACCGCGCCGCCTCCGCGGCGTCCGCGTGGCTGCCGACGATCGTGTGCTCCACCGGATCATCCGGATCGAGCATCGGTCCCGATGCGATCGTCGCGAGGTCGTCGCCGATGACATCCGAGAGCACGAATACCCGCCGTTCCGCAACATGTGAAAGCAGCCCCGCCAGCCCGCCGCCCTTGAGGGTTTCGAGTTCCTTGCGTGCACGGTTGAGTTCTCCGATCGTTGCGCCCGAGCGGTTCATTGCCCGTGTGGTTTGGACAATCTCATCCAGCCGGACCCCATCTCTCGGCGAGCACAGGTGCGCGGAACCGCCGCCGGAGATGCAAACGATGCACGCGTGATCATCCGGGATCCCCTCGGCGTATGCTCGCAGCGCGTTTGTCGCGTCGATGTTCCGCTGCGTCGGCGTTGGATGATCCGCCGGGAAGATGCTGAGCTTTGGATGGACCTGCCCGACGAGTGATTCCGGGGCGAGGACCACCCCGCCCGCGAACCGTTCGCCCAGATGATCCACGCACCAGCGGGTCATCCCCATCGATGCTTTTCCGAATGCGAGCACATGCGTGGGGCGATCGGTGCGCAGCCGGCCGATGCGTTTGTCCATCAGCGTTGCTGGTGCGCACGAACGGAGTACATGCCCGATCAGATCCGTTGCGAATATCCGCACACGCGGCTCGAGCATGTCATGGAACCGCGGCGTGCTCACGCGAACGCTTTCCGAAGCCTTCGGATCGCCTCGTCGATCGTCTCGCTCTGCTTGCAGAACGCGAAGCGCACGAATCCGGATCCGTCACTGGGGTTGGAGTAGAACGCGCTGGGGGGGATCGCCGCGACCCCCGCGTGCTCGGGGAGCCATCGGCAGAGATCGACATCTGATTTCAGTCCGAGCCGATCGGAGACCGGCGCATGCTCCGCCATGATGAAGTACGACCCCATCGGCAAACGCACCCGGAAACCGAGCTCGCCGAGTGCTTCGCCGAGGAGGGATCTCATGCGCGCGTAGTGCGAAACCAGCTTGGTTACCTCGTCTTCACCGCCGTTGAGCAGGGCCGCCGCTCCGTGCTGGAGCGGGGTTGCGGTCGAGAAGGTCAGGAACTGGTGCGCCGAGCGGATACCGGCGGTCAGGATCGCCGGCGCGATCGCCCAGCCGATCTTCCACCCCGTGAGCGAGAAGGTTTTTCCGGCGCTCGAGAGCACAACCGTCCGCGCACGCATCCCCGGGAGCGTCGCGATGGATTCGTGGATCGCTCCTTCGAACAGGATCCGCTCGTAGACCTCGTCCGAGATCGCGATGCAGTCGTGTGTGATGCACAGGTCCGCGATCCGACGCAGCTGCGCCGGACTGAACACGACCCCGGTCGGGTTGTGCGGAGTGTTGATGAGCACCGCCCTTGTACGCTCATTGAACGCGCCCGCGAGTTCGTCGTCGTTGTACGCGAAGCCGTCCTCTGTTGGATGCAGGGTAACGAAACGCGGTGTCACGCCCGCCATCGCCATGCACGCACGATAGGAATCGTAATACGGCTCGAAGACAACCACCTCGTCGCCCGGGTTGAGCAGCCCGAGCATGGTCGCGGCGATCCCCTCCGTGCAGCCGCAGGTAACCGTGATCTCGGTCATGGGATCAGCATCGACCCCGCTTGCTCTTTGCGTCCACGCCGCGATCGCCTCGCGGAGCTCGGGCGTGCCGGGCATCGGCGCATACTGATTGTGCCCGTCGTCGATCGCCTTCTTCGCGGCGTCCTTGCCCATGTCCGGGCCGTCGAAATCGGGGAACCCCTGCGAGAGGTTCACGGCGCGGTGCGTGTTCGCGAGCGCGGTCATCTCGGAAAAGATTGTGGTGCCGAAGGGGAGGAAGCGTTCCGCGGTCTGGGTGGTCATGCGCAACAATAGGGGCGTGCTCAGGGTCGGCGGAACCCGAGCAACTCAGCGGCCTCCCACGCTGGTTGAGTCCACGGCGCGATCGTGGTGATCCCGATCAGTGATTCACGAACCTTCGGATCACCCGGATCGGCGTCCCTGGTTGCGTCGAGTTGTTCTTGCGCACGGGCAAGGGCTTCGGCCATGGCATCTCTTCGTGGTTCATCCACCCATCGCAGAGCCTCGGCAAACTGCTCGCTCGTCGGCATTGCATGCCCCATGCCCTCGATGACATCGAGCCGGACCTGCAAGCCGTCTTTGGTCATCAGGTCTTGTCGGATCTGCATTTCTGGTTCGTTGAAATCCACGCTGCCGGTGATCGCCGCGATCCGCCGTTCTTTGAGCAAGCTGAACCAGCGTGGGCTGGGCTTGCCGATCCGTGCGGGCCAGTACTTCTTCCCCTCACCGGTTGGCGCGTTGTGGTAGGAATCCAGCCCAACGATCGGGACTGCACCGGCGAAGATCTCCGGGAATGAGCACTGGAGGATCCCCGAGCAACGCCCGCCGCCGGACATCCCGGTCAGGTACACCCGTTCGCGATCGATGCGGTATCGGGAGGCGAGCGTCTCGATGGAATCGAGGTGGTTCTGGAGCCGATCGGTGAGCGGGCGCGTGTTGCCGTTGTGGTCGATCCCAACACAGATCAGTCCGAGCTCGTCGCAGATCGACTCGAAGATCCGCGGCGGCCGACCGTCATCGCCCGGGCAGATCCAGATCAGGATGCCCGATGGGGCGTCCGGGTCGAAACCCTTGGGCAGACGCACCTGCATCGTCTCGTTTCCGATCTCGCGTGTGAGATCCGGGTAGTTCGCGCGGAAGCGCGATCGGCGGGTCTTGGTGTCCAGTGTGATCGGTGAAGCCGTGTATGGCTTTGCAAGTTCGAAGCGGAGTTCATCCTCGGAATCGCTCGCGGGCAGCCGGGGTTCGGGGGCGGGCGGCGAGATCGGGGCACCGAGCGTGGCGGGATCCATGCTGAACACTGTCGCATTGGGGTCATTCAGGGCCTGCACGGCGTAGGTTCCGTCGTCGAGCATGGAGAACCCGACAAGGACCGGATCCGACCCGCTCCGTGTCATATGGACAACGGCGAACGGCTCGCCGAGCGTGGGGGATTCAATGGGTTTCCCGAGGGCTCGGCGGAGTGGGATGAAGTCTCGGGTTTCGAGCTCGCCGAGCACGCCGCTGAGTGCGCGGAGCATCTCCGATCCGAGTATATCTGTGGGTGGGGAATCGCTGGTCCGCGTTACGAGCCCGCCGGTGGGGGGCTTGGAATCGACCCGGAAGGGGTCGTCCGCGCCGAGTGCGGGGTGCACGCCGAGCGTCATCAGAAGCAGCGTCAGGAATCGGCACAGTGATCGGGGGTGGGTCGTCATCGTTGGGTAATACGGGCGAGGGTGTCGGCGGTTGTGTATCGGTCCGAATCCGGGAAGAAATCCGCCCTGAAAGACAATCAAAGCGGGTGGCGGACTTGACCGATGGGAGATCGGGGCTAGCGTTCACCCCTCTACCGGCCCCGATAGCTCAATGGTAGAGCGAGCGGCTGTTAACCGCTAGGTTCCAGGTTCGAGTCCTGGTCGGGGCGCTTCGAAAACCCGGGTTGATCCCGGGTTTTTTCATGCGTTCATGGGGCTATCGATCATCGTACCAGAGCTCGCTGATCTCCTGCCCGTCGCAGACCCGCCGGATGACGAGGTAGAGCATGGTGGAAGCGGTGTAGAAGTAGCTGATGACATACCCCGCGAAGACGAGCTGGAATAGCGCCCGCCAGAACTCGATGATGTTGTGGGCGATGGGCTGGGTCGCGCCGAGTTCGCCGTTCCCGCTCAGCACGCGGGCACCCGCGTCGTTCGCGAGCAGCTGCATCGTCCAGTCGGTCAGCCCGATCGAGCCGGACAGGAGCATTTGGCACAACGCGAACGAGAGCGATCCGAGCGAGAACAGAATCGCAGCGAACACGAACATCCGCAAAGGACGCCCGACAATGTAGGCATAGCTCCGCTGTACGGCGTCGAACCCGTCGGCGCCCTCGCACGCGACCGCCGGGGCGATCAATGGCAGTGCGAGCAGGTGCAGAGCGAGCACAAGCGTGACGATGACACCGAGCACGAGCCCCAGCGCATAGAGGATCGCGCCCACGATGTTGACGATCGGAGCGGAGATCAGGAACCCGCCGAGGGCGATCAGCCCGAGCAGCAATGCCGCAAAAACGAGCGGCCCGAGTGTCGCCGTCAGCAGATGACTCGCCCTACGGAGCACGAACGCGCTGGTGGATGACGGGTCATTCAGCCGACCCTGCGAGAACTCAACGGCCGCGGACCGGGCGATCACGCATCCGAAGAGGGAGAGCGCAATCAGCATCGGGATCCCCACGATCAGCGAGGTCCACGGGTGGGTGACAACGGCGGCGTGGGCGTTGACGAGCACGCCGAGGAACCGGTCGAACGCGTCGAGCGGGTTGAGTGCGGCGGCACGCTCGGACCCGGGGAGCACGCGGGGCGGATGCTCGAGCCAGAGCGAGGGCACCCACGAGAGCACCGTCAGGACGAACGCGGCGACGGTCCCGATCATCAGCCGCGACGGGGAGAGCGCCATCGCGGGGGCCCGCAACAGCTTGGGCCAGAGCAGGTCGCCCGTCAGGTCGCTGAGGAGAACGCTGGGCTCGCGGGTGCTCGGGGTGCTGCTGGCGTGGGGTTGGTTGGGCATATCGGACATGCTACCCGATTCTGTTTGCCAATTCACGGCTTCGGGCCGATGATGGGGGTATGAGAATGCATATCACCCGCTGGATTTCCCGCGCCGCGACGCTCTGTGTGGTTGGACCGATCGCCGCGAGGCTCGCGCAGGGTGTGCACGCGCCCGACGGGGCGGAGGGAGCGAGCTTCCTGGTCTCCGAGACCCCGGCTAGGGGGATGATCGTGCTCGCGATCGTGCTCGCGATGACCGGCTTGGTTGGGGTCTTGATCGCTCGGGTCTCGACTCGGCGCGAGGCGATGCTGAACATGTCGTTTGTGCTCGGCTGGGTCGCGTGGACAAGCGGGCGGATGGGCGAGCTCTTCCGTGTGGACCAGAGCGGGTTTGTTATGCTCGCGATCGAGGCGGCGTTGATCGGGTGCGTTGTGGTCGCCGTGATGGTCGTCGCTTCAGGGACACAGGATGAAGATTCCTCGAGCCGATTCGATCCCAAGACAATGCTCGCGGGGAAGGGCGGGATCTCGCTGTTTGCAGCGGCGATTGTTACGCTGGCGATCGTTTGGTTGTTTGGACAGACCGACCTCCCGGGGCAATCGCTCTGGTCCAGCTTTGCCGGCGGTGTGGCGGCGGGGCTCGTCGGGGCGATGGTTCAGCAGTCAAGCGGGGCAGGCACAAAGGGTGCGCATCCACGACAGAGGGATCCGGAAACGACGCATGGGTTTGCCCCGATGATCGTCGGGGTCCTCTTCGCTGGGGTGCTCGCGCCGCTGGTCGGGATGTTCGTGCCCGGCTCGGGTGGGGTGCTCAAGACGATTGGTTTGGGGACACTGCCCGGTTGGCTCGCGGTGTCACCGATCGCGTGGTCGGTGGGGGCGTTGCTGGGTGTTCCGATCGGGTGGGGATGGGTCGAGAGCACCGTTGCCATGCAGGAGACGAGCGTCAAACACGCGTGATCTCGCCGGATCGGTGGATCGGATCGGGGTGACTGATCGAATAGTCCTCGCGGCACGCGGGTTGTTGCGTCCGTGGGGTCTATGATTCCCTCCCTGAACGCCGAACCCGAGGAAGCGAATGGCTACAGATACAAAGACTTGCCGCGACGGGAGTTGCGGGTGCAATCCGATGCCCGATGTCCAGGCCAGCAAGGATCATCGCCATGTCGCGATTGATCGGGTCGGGGTGAAGGATGTGGTCTACCCGATGAAGCTCGCGACGCGTGATGGGGGCGAGCAGAATACCGTGGCGTCGATCAATATGTATGTGGCGCTGCCTCAGGAGCAGAAGGGGACGCACATGTCCCGGTTCCTCGAGGTGCTGAACGAGCACGCCTGCCAGCCTTTCCGTCCGGAGGACATCCCGGCGATCACGCGGAAGATCAAGGAGCGTCTGCACGCCGAGGAGGCCCATTTCGAGGCCTCGTTCACCTATTTCATCGAAAAACCCGCTCCGGTGACCGCTCAGAAGGGGCTGATGAACTACGAGGTGACCTTCGCGTGCACGGCCAACAGCCACGAGGACTTCGTGATGTCGGTCGCCGCCCCGGCGACGAGCCTGTGCCCATGCTCCAAGGAGATCTCCGAGTATGGTGCGCACAACCAGCGTTGCCGAATCGAGGCGAGCGTGCGTATGGACGGCGTGCTGTGGATCGAGGATCTCGTGGAGCTGCTCGAGGGGGCCGCGAGCCATCCGGTGTACGCGGTCCTGAAGCGTCCGGACGAGAAGTTTGTGACGGAGAAGGCGTTCGAGAACCCGAAGTTCGTCGAGGACATCGTGCGGGATCTGGCCGTGGCGCTTGATGATGAGGACCGGATTGTCCAGTACTCGATCAGCAGCGAGAACTACGAGTCGATCCACTCGCACAACGCGTACGCGGAGCTCGAGCGTGATAAACGCGAGGGTTGATCGGGGTTTGATCCTCGGAGCGTGAACCTGCCGATTCAGAGGGCGGTACGATGATTTGCCGGCGGTTGTGTCGTGCGCGGAGGGCGTGTTCGGGATGTCGAAGCTGAAACAGATGATCCCGAGCATGTTCCATCGGCGGGTGCTGCTGCTGGCGGGGATGCTGGCGGCGGCGATGCTGGTGCTGACCGGGCGTCTGGGGTGGATTACCCTCGTTCAGGGGGGCGAGCTCCGGGAGAAGGCGGAGCGGCCGCTTGTTCGGCGGACCTGGTTCCCGACCGTCCGCGGGCGGATTATCGATCGCAAGGGGCGTGTGCTCGCG
>JAGQOC010000179.1 GCA_020427745.1 Phycisphaerales bacterium
ATCTACTCCATGATCATCGGCAAGAAGATCGAGGATCTCGATGAGGAGCTCATCATGAGCACCCTGCGTCATCAGGCGTCGCAGGGGGTGGACTACTTCACGATTCACGCGGGCGTCCGTCGCGAGCACCTGAAGTTCGTCAAGAAGCGTGCGATCGGGATCGTCAGCCGCGGCGGGTCGCTGCTGGCAAAGTGGATGCTCGTGCACAACAGGGACAACATCATGTACACGATGTGGGACGAGATCTGTGTCCTCATGCGTGAGCACGATGTCTCGTTCTCGATCGGAGACGGGCTCCGCCCCGGCGGGCTCGCCGACGCAACCGACCTCGCGCAGCTCGGTGAGCTGCAGGTCATCGGGGAGCTCACCGAACGCGCGTGGAGGCACGGCGTACAGGTCATGGTCGAGGGGCCCGGGCATGTCCCGTTCGACCAGATCGAGTTCAACGCCAAGCTCCAGCGAACGGTCTGCCACGGCGCGCCGTTCTATGTGCTCGGCCCGTTGGTGACGGATGTGTTCCCGGGGTACGACCACATTACCTCGTGCATCGGCGCGACCTCGATCGCGTACCACGGCGCGTCGATGCTCTGCTATGTGACGCCCAAGGAGCACCTAGGTCTCCCGAAGAAGGGCGATGTGAAAGAAGGGTGCATCGCGTACAAGATCGCGGCCCACGCCGCGGATGTTGCGCTCGGGATCCCGGGCGTCCGCGACTGGGACGACGAGTTGACCAAAGCACGGGCCGCGCTCAACTGGAACAAGCACTTTGAGCTCGCGTTCGACGAGGACACGGCCCGCGCATACCACGACGAGGATCTCGATGTCGATACGGACTTCTGCGCCATGTGCGGGCACGATTGGTGCTCGGTGCGGATCTCGAAAGAGATCCAGGAGTTCGCGTCCGGGAAGGCCGAGGGGTTCGAGCGTGGGAAACCCATCAAGTCCGCCGCGCTCACCCCGGAGCAGCAGCAGATCCTCGAGCAGCGCGGCTATCTCCCGCCCGAGGAGATCCACAAGCTCGCGAGCAAGACGAAGAAAGCGGTCGGCGCTGAGGATGGCAAGGCGGCGTGCCACTCAGACTATGTGGATGCGGACGAGGCCGCCGAGCGACAGGGGCAGGTTCTTGTCCAGCTCAATACCGCTCCGGCGCACGGGATAGCGAGCGAAGATCGGTTGATCTGAAGGTGTAGAAACATCGGAGGATCTGCTGGAATGTTGGCTTTGCGGTTGCCGATCGGATGTCGACGGCTGTTTATGCCATACGAAGTTTGGGCAAATGAGGTATGCTATCAAGATGATTGATCTGCTTTCTCACCTCGTTCTTGCACAGATGCTCGGTAGGGAGTTCGCATCGCCGATGGATGCGCCGCCTTCAGGTGCTCCGCCAATCACTACTGGTTTTTTTCTCGTCGTGATGCTGCTGGTGCTGGTTGCACTGCTCGTGATGGCTATCGGAATGTGGAAGGTTTTCTCAAAGGCAGGCCACCCGGGGTGGGCCGCCTTCATTCCTATACTCAACCTTTATTTTCTATGCAAGACCGCAGGACGCCCTGGCTGGTGGCTGATTTTGCTGTTTATTCCTCTCGTTCAGTTCGTTATCTTTATTGTGCTCATATTCGATCTTGCCAAGGTCTTTGGGAAAGGTCTGGGGTTTGCGCTCGGGCTTTTGTTCTTCGGGTTTATCTTCTTTCCGATTCTTGGATTGGGCAAATCCGAATACCGTAATCCTGTTGCGATCTAACTCCGTGACTTCATTCTTTGTGGCTTCGTTCTTTCGCCTGAAACCAAGCTCGAGCGTATAGAATTCCGCATGAGCGATTCCATTACCACCGTCAAGATCGGCAGAGACAAGTACCGCACCGAGATCAACGCCGGCGGGCACACATACTTCGCGGACGAACCCGGCTCGCTGGGCGGCGCCGATACGGCGCCGGATCCCTACCAGCTGCTGCTCGGATCGCTGGGGGCGTGCAAGGCGATCACGGTGCGGATGTACGCTGACCGCAAGGGTTGGCCCCTCGAATCGATCCGTCTGGACCTTGCGCACTCACGCCCCAACGGGCGGGGCAATCCCGAGAAGATCGAGGTCTCGGTCAGCTTCTCCGGGGACCTCACCGACGAACAACGCGCAAGGCTCAAGGAGATCGCCAACGCGTGCCCGGTGCAGAAGACCATCCTCGGCGAGCTCTCGATCGAGTCCTTCCTCGAAGACTGAACATCTCCGGGCGGCGAACGATCGAGCGTGAGCCGTGGGGGTGCACAAGGACCATTTTCCGCGGCTGCTTGCGTGATGCCCACGATCCGCTCAGGGCAGCGCGTCGATCAGGTCCTCGGTGACTTTCTCGACCGTGTCGCCGTGCCCCTTGTAGCCCGTCGCACCCGAGAGGTGATCGGCCTCGATCGTGCCCGAGGTGGTGTCGTAGCGCCACCCGTGCGTATTGGCGCCCGCAGCGGCACCGTTCCGGCGGATGGTGTTGAGCCCGTTGATCTGGTTGGCCGGGATGCCGTTGATGTACGGCCCGAAGATCCCGCTGACGCTGACATTCCCGAGCGCATCGGTCTTCATATAGAAACGCTGGTAGAACTCCTTCGCGGTGCTCGCGCCGACATGGGGGAGATCGCCGCCGTGCTCCGTAGCGTACAGATCGATCGCGAGTTGGAGGACAGCCTCGTCCGCGATGACCGCGCTCTGGGCGGCGTTGTCCGCGGAGCTGGACATCCGGGGCACCGCGATCGCGCCGATGATCCCGATGATCACCACAACGATCACGAGCTCGACGAGCGAGAATGCTCGACGGGCAGCAGGATGTAGACGCACGATGTTCACACAACGAAGATCGGTTTGAAAGGTGGGGTGTGTTTGCCACCGCGTGAGTCGGGGGAGATGTTTGGTGTGATGTCCCTAGGAACCCGCCGGCTTCCGAGTCCGAGAATCCTGATTAGCAGCGGCAGCTTGCTGGATGTGGAATGCAAGTTCATGCGTGCTCAATCGGATCAACGCGGGGGTATTCCCCGCAACCGATCGATCACCAGATTTTCTCGGCGCAGGTGGGCACCAGGCGCACCCCGATGACCGCGGCCAGCGCCACCTTGATCAGCATCCCGGGCAGGAAGATCACGCATCCCCCGTAGGTGGCGTACCAGAACGACATCGGGTCCGCATCGGGATCAAGCCGGTTGACCCAGTACAGCCAGGGCACACCGATTGCAAAGATAATCGCGTGCGCAACGAGCCCGGCGAGGATCAGTGCGCCGAATCCACGCACCCGCCCGTCGCGCCGACGGACGATCCAGCCCACGAAGGGCTGGCAGACGAGGAACCCGAGGATATAGCCCCCGGTGCGTCCGACAATGGTGAGCCACCCGCCCTCGCCCTCGGCGAACACACCGACCCCCATCGCGCCGACCGCGATGTACAGGAGCACACTGAGGAGCCCGAGGCGAGGCCCGAGCGTGAGTGCCGCGAGCACAATCCCCAGTGTCTGGAGCGTCAGCGGGATGCGCAGCGGGCCCGTCGGGATCGCGATCTGCGAGCAGACGGCGATGAAAAAGGTCATCGTGCCGACCGCGAAGACGCGGAGGAGCATCTGCCGGATCGCGTCGCTGAGCCCGCTCTGGGTGATGTCGTCGGTGGGGGATGCCATAGGCCCTTAGCGTACGACCCGCAGGCGTGGCGGGCCAGCCGGAGCGACAGGTTTGGGCTCGATGATCGGCTCGGGCACGGGGACGGTGCGTTCAGGGTGCCTGAACTCGATCTGGCTTGCGGGCCCCCGCCCGGGCCGGGCGCGCATGGCGGCATCGACATCGATCGTGCCGAGCGCGGTGGATGGAGTCTCGAAGAGACTGCCGCGGATCAGTGCGCCGGGATCGACAATGAGCTGCGCCGCGCGGGTGCCGCCTCGGAGCTCGCCGGTTGTGGTAATCCGCGTGACGCCGCCGGAGATGCACATGCCCTCGACGAGCCCGTCGATGGTGATGTTGCCCGATGCGAGCAGGAGATTGGCCTGCACCTTCGCGCCCTGGTGGATGTGGATCGATCCGGTCGTTACGAGCGACGCGCCCCAGTGCCCCTTCTCGATCACAAGATCACCGAAGCGGAGATTGCCCGCGCAGTGGGGGCACGAACCGGATTCGGCGAACGCGGAGACCTCGCTGTGCCGACCGCAGCGGTAGCAGCGCACGACGATGACCGCGTGCGGGTCGGGCCGCTTGCTCGCGCGATCGCGGAGCAGGAACCGGGGTGGTCGGAAGAAGGAGGCCATAAAAACGGCCGGTCCGATTTTCATCGGACACGGCCAGGGATGGGTGGCTCGTTGTCAGGACGAGTCCCGATTGGATCGTTCCATGCCGGTGTCAGGCGACATTGCCCGCCGCCTGGGTTGCCCAAGGGGGGGTGAGCTCGGGGGAGTGCCCGATCGAGCCCTTGGGCTCGGTCGCGAGCGCGGGCTTGGTTGTTGTTGCGTTGGGGCTGTTCTTGAGGATCTCCTGAGCACGCGGCCCGACATTGCAGTTGCCGACGAAGCTGGCGCCCTCGGCGACCACAAGCGTGCCGGCGGTGATGTCGCCCTGGACCTGCGCGTTCTCGGTGAGGGTCAGGCGGTCGTGGGCGGCGATCGGCCCGTTGACCTTGCCGTCCACGACGATCCGCTGCGCCTCGACGGCGGCGTTGCATTCCGCGCCGTTGCCGATCTGGACCTCGCCCTGGGCGATGATCTTGCCCTCGAACTGACCGAGGATGCGTGCGGACTTCTCGAAGAACATCTCGCCCTTGATGCGGGTATCGGGGCCGATGACGGTGAGCTCGGGCGCGGTGGAGTTGGTCGAGGGGTGAACGGACATGCGGATTTCCTCCCGGGGAGTCATGGCGTGCTGGGCGTGACAGATCTGTGCGCGGAGAAAAACCCCGCGGATCGTGCGTTTCCCTGTGGCGGTGTGTTGTGGTGTGCCCATCCCTGGGAGCGGTCGTCGCCATCCTTGGCACAACCACCATCGTCCACATGGATGATCGGACTGCAGTTCCGGTTGATCGGATCAGTCAAATTGTGCAGGTCTTGCCGATCCGCTCAACGGATCGGGTCGGCGGGCTACTCGTCGTCGTCATCCTCGGCACGCTTGGACCGCATCGCCTTGGCCTTGGAGAGAAATCCCAGCTGCGCCAGCAAGCCGAGGATCGTCACAATGATCCACACCCCCGCGAGCACAACGGGTTTCTGATCGAGGAAGCCGGGGGGATTCCCGCGAGCCGTGAGCAACGCGATGCCGGACGACATCCACACCGCGGACCCGAAAAGGCTGGTGACAAGGGCGGCGGTGCGGACCGGGATCACCGCGCCGACGAGCAGCCCGAGCCCCAGCCCCGCGAACATCGCGGAGAGAATCACGAACTTGTCACGCGCAGGACGCGTGTTGAAGTCGTCGCGGATCGCCGAGCCGACGCGGGAAACAAACGCCCGCGAGCGGGCGGCCGCATCCAAGATCTGCTGCTTCGCTTCCTCGGTCAACAACTCGTTCTGCCCCTCACCTCCCGCGGCGAGCGAATCGACATAGCGATCGGCGACCTCCTCGCGGAACTGGTCGACGAGATTGGGTGAATCTTCCGATTCGACGAGGGATTCGGTCGGGATAGACAGATCGGTCTCGCTGCCCTGCGTCGGGTAAAAGTGCAGGAACAGGAACGCGCACATCAGTCCCGCGGCCGCGAACGCGAGCGCGGCCGTCAGCGTGACGACCATACGGAACATCGCCAACGCGATGAGGGCCCCGATGACACCGCCGGCGATCAGCCCGGTGATCCCGGGCGTGATCCCGATCCCCAGGATGTGGATCGTTCCGATGAAATCTATGTAGGGCACCAGTGTCGCGCCGACAAACCCGCCGATCGCGAGCCCGAGGAACAGGAACACGGGTTTGACAAGTTTGGCACCGAAGAGCCAGAGGGTGAGCCCGGCGCACAGCGCGAGCCCGAGCGCGATCGAGCCGCCCTCGGGGAGGGTCGCGGTATTGGCGAGGGTGACGGGAACGAGTGCGGGGGTCATGGCGGGTTCTTTGGACTCCGGGCGGCGTGGTTTCGCCGGGGGCATCTTTGAGTGGTTTTTGTTTGGTATGGCTCCCAAGCCCTGTGCGGCCTGTGAGGGATTCTATCGGACAAACCACGCCGATCTGCCTACCCCGGTTCAGGATGCGGAGCAGTTGCACGATACCCTTGATCCATGAGCGACCAGACGCCATCCGAGACCAAGGCCGATTCGAACGCGCTCGCGGATCTCCGCGAGAAGATCGACATGCTCGACCAACAGCTCGTCGCCCTCCTGAATCAGCGGGCATCGCTGGTTGTCGAGGTCGGCGCGTTCAAACGAGGCAGCGGCACCCCGATCTACGCGCCCCACCGCGAGGCGGAAGTGCTCGAACGCGCCATCCGCAACTCCGCGGGCCCGCTCCCCGCGCGCACAATCGAGGGCGTGTACCGAGAGATCATGTCCGGCTCGTTTGCGCTCGAGCAGCCTCTCCGCATTGGGTTCCTCGGGCCGCGCGGCTCGTACTCGCACCAGGCATCCGTCAAGCAGTTCGGGTCCTCCGTCGAGTACGAGGACCTGAGGCTCATCGAGGGCGTTTTCACCGAGGTCCGGCGCGGGCATGTCAACTACGGGCTCGTCCCGATCGAGAACTCCATCGGCGGCGGGATCGTCGAGACGCTCGACGCGCTCGACAAAAACGCGGGCCATGTGCATGTCTACGCGGAAGTCCAGATCAATATCCACCACACACTGCTGACCGACTGCGACCCGGCGAAGGTGCGCCGGATCCACTCGAAACCAGAAGTCTTCGCCCAGTGCAGGAACTGGCTGAACACGCAGTATCCGAACGCGACCCTCCTCCCAGACGCGAGCACGAGCCAGGCGGTGAAGACCGCGATCGACGAGAACCGCAAGGCCCTCGAGATCGGCGCCGAGCCGGGCAGCGCCGCGATCGCGTCCAAGCTCGCAGGCGAGATCCACGGGCTCCCCGTGCTCTTCTCCCGCATCGAGGACAACCCCGACAACATCACGCGGTTCTATGTGATCTCCCAAGAGCAAGCCAAGCCCACCGGCGACGACAAGACCTCGCTCGTTTTCACCACCGAAGACCGATCGGGCGCGCTCGTCGAGGTCCTCCAGGCATT
Organism: Phycisphaerales bacterium; assembly: GCA_020427745.1. GTDB lineage: Bacteria > Planctomycetota > Phycisphaerae > Phycisphaerales > UBA1924 > UBA1924. The sequence goes on from JAGQOC010000179.1 coordinate 7,160, forward strand.
CCACCACGCGGGGATCAACCTCAGCCATATCGACAAACGCCCGAGCGGGCGCGAGAACTGGACCTATACCTTCTTTGTCGATGCGCTCGGTCACCGCGAGGACGAGTCGATGAAACAAGCCCTCAAGGAAGCCGAGGAGCACTGCAAGGAACTCCACATCCTCGGCTCCTACCCGCGATCAACGCGGATTCTCTAGCTACTCGTTTCCCGGGAACGCGGGATCGAGGAATCGTCCGTCCTTGTGGAAGACTTCGCCGTCGGCCTCGATCGATCCGCCCGTCCGCAGATCGCACACCATGTCCCAGTGCAGCGCCGACTCGTTGAACGACCCGCTCTCCGGGTACCCCATCCCGCACGCGGCGTGGAAGGTGCCGCCGATCTTCTCGTCGAACAGTGTGTTCTTGCTGAACTCCTTGATCGCGTAGTTCGTTCCGATCGCGATCTCGCCCATCGTGCGAGCGCCGGCGTCCTGGTCGAGCATCGCGATGAGGAACTCCTCGTTCTTCGTCGCGCTCGCATCAACGACGCGGTTGTCCTTGAAGACGAGCCGGATCCCCTCGACCTCGCGCCCATTGTAGACGCCGGGGAAGGTGTAGTTGACATGCCCGTTGGCGTTCTGCGGGCCGCAGAACACCTCGCCGTCGGGGAAGTTCTCGCCCCCGGAGCAGTTGATCCAGATGGATTTGGTGTTGTCGACATCAACGACAAGGTCCGTCCCGTCGTGCTTGTCCGCCGCGGGCGCACGGAACCGCAGCTCGTTCTTCTTGGAGAGAAAATCACACACGCGCTGCTGGCGGATGTGGATCTGCTCCCACGCGCCGACCGGGTCGGGGAGGTGCAGAAGCCCGGCCTCGAACACGAACTTCTCGTACTGCGCCAGCGACATCTCCGCGTCCTGCGCCGAGCCCTGCGTCGGGTACATCGTCCCGGTCCATCGCATCTTGCCCTCCGCGGCGCGGTTGAGCACGGTCTTCATCTTCGGCGCGTTGGCGAGCCGGCGCCTTGCGAGCTTCGCCGGGTCGACGCGGGAGAACGCCTTGGTGTTCACATCCACCCACAGCCCGATGCTCACATCGATGTTCTGGTCGGAGTAGAGCTCCACGGGGTTGAGGTAGTCGAGCTGCTCGTCGCTGGCGTGCTCGTAGAGAATGTCGGCGAGCGAGGAGCTCTTAAGCTGCCAGAACGGGTGCCCGCCGGCCTTGAGGACCGCCTCGTACACCGCCTCGACCAGCGGGAGCGCGACCGGGTCCGCCCCGATCGAGACGAGATCGCCCTTTTTGACCTTCGTCGAGTACCGAACAAGGACCTCGGCGAGCTTGTCGTGTCTTGGATCTCTCATAGCGTACCTTGGGATGAGGGTGATGGGCAGGAATTTCAAGGCCCGCGGGCAACGAACCGCGGGCGGACCCGTACAGTACGATCCAAGAAAACCGATTTCTCAACCTCCGGAGTTTGCAATGAACCGTCCCACAAGAGTCCTCGCTGTTTCACTCGTGGTTGCGCTCGCGGCCCTTGCCCTGAGTGTCTTCACCTCGCCCGTCCGCGCAACGCGGACCGCCCAGCCCGAAACCTCGGATATCGGGAGCGTGGACGCGTTCGCGCTGATCGATCTCGGGATCATGTCCGAGGAACTGCTCGCAGTCCGTGACGAGTTCACCGCCAAGGGCGACGCGGCGCTCAATCCGCTGTATCAGCAGGACATGGCCTACAAGAACCAGCTCAACTCGATGACCCCCAACGACCCGCAAGGGGAGCTGGTCTACCAGCAGTACCAGGCGAACCTCAACCAGATCCAGCAGACCACCCAGCAGATCAACAACGGGTACCAGCAGCTGATCGCGTCGCAGATCGCGGATCTGTACAAGAAGGTCTATGCCGCCGCCAATGAGGTCGCGGAAGAGCACGGCTACAGCTATATCTTCGTGACACGCGCGACCGATGAGTTGATCCAGACCGACACGATCCAGGGCGTCACGCAGGAGATCCTCGCACGCCCGCTCGTCACCCCCAAGGACAACACAGACCTGACCGAGCTCGTGCGTGTGAAACTCGGGTTCCCGACGCGTGAGGAGATGGACGCGGCGATCGAGGCACGCTCCCAGAAGCAGATCGAGGAAATGGCCGCCCAGGCAGAGGAACTCGCCGGCGAACAGGTCGAGCAGGATGCGGAGCAGGGCACCGAGCCCGCCGAGCCCGCGGACCAGCCGTAAACTTCTAAAGAGGATCAGCTCTCCCGAGGCCCCGTGTGTTCCGCGGGGCCTCTTTGTGCGCTCAGCGAGATCCGCCTTTGGAGATGCTCGAAGAGCGTTTGCTTGACCGCTCCGTCCGCGGGGCAAGCGTCCCCGAGTTCCTGTTCCATGCTCGTCACCGGACGCGAGAGCCCGCACGGCACGATGAGCCCGAAGTGCTCGAGGTTCGTGCGTACATTGATCGCGAGCCCGTGGAGTGTTACCCATCGGCGTACTCGCAGCCCCATCGCGCAGATCTTGGCCGGCTCGGCGCAACCGGGATCTGTCCAGACCCCGGTCGCGCCCGTCTCGCGTTGGGTCGCGATCCCGAAGCTTTTCATCGTGTCCATGACGCAGTCCTCGAGCAGGCGCATGTACTCGTGCAGGCGCAGCCGGGCGCGGTTGAGATCGATGATCGGATAGCAGACGATCTGCCCCGGCCCGTGGTAGGTGACATCGCCGCCGCGATCGGTGGCGTGGACCTCGACGCCGTGCTGTTCGAGGATCTCGGGCGACGCGGTTACATGGCCGGCGGCGTCGGGTCGTCGAGTGACCGTGATGACCGGGTCATGCTCGACAAAGAGCACCCGCCCGAGCTCTGGGGCGTCGGACTCGCGCGATGCGAGGACCGCCGCGTGGTGGGCCGTTTGCTGCTCATAGGCGGCGTGGTAGCCCATCCGTCCGAGATCGATGAAGCCGAGCTGGTGCGTAATTTCCACGCTGGACTGTACGCCCCGCGTGCTAGAATGGCCCCATGCCCACGATCCATCCCACCGCGATCCTGTCCGGCGAGATCAGCCTCGCCGATGATGTCGAGATCGGCCCGTACTGTGTGCTCTCCGGCGATATCACCCTCGGCGCGGGTGTCCGCCTGCTCCAACAGGTCAACCTTCAGGGCCCGCTCACGATCGGCGAGGGGACGGTGGTCTACCCGGGCGCATCGCTCGGGTTTGAGCCTCAGGACTACAAGTTCGCACCGGGCTCCAAGACCGCGGGTGTGACGATCGGCAGCAAGTGCATCATCCGCGAGCTCGCAACCGTCCATGCGGCGACGAATCTCGACACGCCGACAAAGATCGGCGACGGGGTCTTCATGATGGTGAGCACCCACGCGGGGCACGACGCGGTGGTCGGGAACAATGTGATCCTGGTCAACGGCGCGTCGCTCGCGGGGCATACACATGTGGACGACAAGGCGATCCTCTCGGGAAACACGCTGGTTCATCAGTTCTGCCGGATCGGCCGAATGGTGATGTGCTCGGGCGGGACGGTCGTGCTGGGCGATATCCCCCCGTTCTGCATGGCGGCCGGCCGGAACCAGATCGTCGGGCTGAACCTCGTCGGGCTCCGTCGATCGGGGATGGCTCAGGACGAGATCAACGAGATCAAGGACATCTTCCGGACGGTCTTCCGCAAGAACCCGCCGCGGAACGAGCTCATCGAGATCCTCAGCGAACGCGGCAAGCATTCTTCGGCGGCGCAGGAGATGCACGACTTTGTGATCCACACCAAACGCCCCTTGGCGACAACGATCCGCAAAGCGAACCGCGAGGTGCACGGGGCGGTGGAGTGAGCATGGCTCTGGGCCATGACTTGGGGGGGGCTTCGGGCGCACTGTGTGTGCTCGCGTCGGGCTCGCAGGGCAACTGCTCCGTGCTTGTTGTGCCCAGGACCGAATCGAGCGCCCGCCGTGTGATCCTCATCGACGCGGGGCTCAGCCCGTCGCGGACAGCCAAGCTCCTCCACACCCGGGGCATCCGCCCCGACGAGGTTGACGAGATCGTCTTCACGCACCTCGATTCGGACCATTGCCATTCCGGATGGCCGAGGGCGGTTCGTCCGGGCTCCTGGCGGGCGACGCTGCGGATCCATCGGATGCACATGGGACGCGCCGAGCGGATGGGGCTGCTCTACACACGCTGCCGCCCCTTCGAGGACCGCTTCGAAGCGGCGCCGAATATCCGCTTCGGTGTCGAGATGCTTGCCCACGATGACCTCGGCGTCGCGACCTTCCGCGTCGGGATCGGGGAGCAGGAGACCCCCGACGCGACGCTCGGGTACGCGACGGATCTCGGGCGGGTGACGAGCGGGTTGATCGAGCACCTGCGGGGTGTGGATGTGCTCGCGATCGAATCGAACTACTGCCCCGAGATGCAGCTGGCGTCCG
>JAGQOC010000180.1 GCA_020427745.1 Phycisphaerales bacterium
CGAGCGTCGACATCCCCGAAGCCGTCCCGATCTCCACGATCCGCTCCGCGCCGGATGCTTCAACACAATCCCAGAGAAACGCCGCGTCCGCCGTGCTGATGTGCCCCCGTGTCCAGCTCGGCCGCGCGTACCGTCGAACGATCGTGTCAACCCAATCCCGCTCGAGGCCGAGACCCAACTCCCCACGGTGGGGGGCCGCTGCCGCAAGACTCGCCGAATCAACCCCGACCGCCGGCGTCTCACACAATACAAGCTCATCATCAGCGAGTTCCTCGGCCGCATCATCATGCGTCATCGACGCGTTTACCGGATCCGTATACACCCGCCAAATCTCCAAGCCATCGCCCGCCAGCCGCTGCGCCCGCTCGACCACCGTCGCCTCATACGCATCAGAGGACGGCAGGAGAACACACCGCTGATCGCCCGCCGCGAGCCACTCCGGCGCCGAACAAACCGGGATCCCAAGGATCTCGTCGCTCACCGGATTATCGTCGAGCACGCATCGGACTCGAACCGTGTCAGGCAGGATCCCCGACTCGAGCAGCCACCGCGTATGCCGCCCCCCGCCGTACAGAACCACTTCCGTGCGGTCCTCCGCAACGAGCCGTTCCGCCGTCCGTCTCCACGCCAGCTCTTTCATCGAATCCGTCGTCCACAAACGGAACAACTCTGTCGGCGACCCCATCCCGTCCCGGAGCCCACTCGCCTTCGTGAGCGTCTCGGCACGCTCAACGATCCCCGCGTCCGCGCCCTGCGCCTGGAGATACCCCGGGATCAACCCTGTGAACGATGACCATTCCGGACTGACATACACCCTGAAGCTCCCGCTCGATCGGATCCAGTCCTCATATCGCTCCGCGTGCTCAATCACCCGTACCGAATCCGCGCAGTGCAGCGCGTGCACCGCGCGATGCCCACTGAGCCATCCCGAGGCGCCTTCGCCGAGCACGCCCGACCAGTACATCCCGATCTCGTCCCACATCCGCTCGCGCTGCTCGCAATCAGGCGTCTCCGGATGCGGATCGATCCCCGCAACCCAGCCCCCGGGATCCGCCGTGCACCGGAAACCGATCGTGGGAGTCTCCCGCACCCGATCCATCGGCTCGAAGCAATCACGCAGCTGCCACATGTGAACCACGATCCAGGGCGTCCGGAAGTCCCCGATATCCTGCTGCACCACGACCCCACCGACGACCACATGCCGAAGGAACGCACGCGCCACCGACACATGCACACCCCAAGCCTTGGCGACATCCACAAACAAAAGCTCGATCGGCTCCTGCTCCGGATACAACCCCTCGAGTTCCTCTTGACTACTGCACGCCGGGATCAGCCCCTCCCGGATCACAAGCTGGTCCAGATACGCCCGATGCAGACGCTCGTAGTGCCCGCGGAAGGAGACATCAGGCTCGATCCCAAAGTGGGCAAGCCGAGGATCCGCCTCAAACGCACTCACCGGCGGCCCACAGAACCCGTCGTAGACCAAGATCGGGCGGTTCACCGACGCACCACGCGCCACACCCGCATGGATCGCCGCGGTTGATCCTCCAAGAAAACACCCGAGCTCAACCACCCGCCCACGATCCGAGAGGTCCGAGGCTAGGTAGTGCAGATAGTCCAGCTCCCGCTTCGCGAGCATCGTCGGCACCAGCACCGAGGGATCCACCGGATTCGCCTCCCCCGGCTCAGCCACCTGTCCATCGTGATCAACCACCAACTCGCCGCTGAGCCGCTCGGGTCGCCGGGTTCTCCCGTGTTTGGTGTCCAAAGCGCTGCCCATGCCCGTAGGATACCCGACCGCGGCATCCGCTGCCCGCAGACAGACCCGCACGGAGATCCTCATGCCCTCAATCCCGTCCCCAGACCTCTACGAAAAGCTCGGCGCCTTCTACCTCGGACGAGAGTACGACCTCAGCGCAGGAGAGATGTGTGAGACCACCGTCCTCTACGATTCCAAGGACCTCACCACCCACGCCGTCTGCGTCGGGATGACCGGCTCCGGGAAGACCGGGCTCTGCATCGGGCTGCTCGAAGAGGCCGCCCTCGACGGCGTGCCCGCGATCGTCCTCGACCCCAAGGGCGACATCGCCAACCTGCTCCTCACCTTCCCCGACCTCAAAGCCCAGGACTTCGAACCCTGGGTCGACGCAGGAGAAGCCCAACGCAAGGGCATGGACAAATCCGCCTTTGCCGACGCACAAGCCAAGCTCTGGAAGAAGGGGCTGAGTGACTGGGGACAGACCGGCGAGCGGATCCGCACTATGCGCAACGCCGTCGACATGACCATCTACACCCCCGGCAGCAACGCCGGCGTCGGGCTTACCCCGCTCGCATCATTCAACGCCCCCGGAGAAGCAGTCATCAACGACGATGAGGCCCTCCGGGATCGGATCAGCTCCAGCGTCTCGGGCCTGCTCTCCCTCATCGGCATCGACGCGGACCCAGTCCAGAGCCCCGAGCACATCCTGCTCAGCACGATCCTCGAGCGTGCCTGGCGTGCGGGGCGGGGCGTGGAACTCAGCTCGCTCATCCCATTGGTCCAGAACCCGCCGTTCGACCGCGTCGGCGTGCTCGATGTCGACTCGTTCATGCCCTCCAAGGACCGCATGAAGCTCGCGTTGAAACTCAACAACCTGCTCGCCTCGCCCGAGTTTGCGAGCTGGCTCGAGGGCGAGCCGCTCGATATCCACAGACTGCTCTACACCCCCGAGGGCAAACCCCGCATCTCGATCCTCTCCATCGCCCACCTCTCCGAGCAGGAGCGTATGTTCTTCGTCACCCTCGTCCTCTCCGAGATGGTCGCGTGGATGCGCTCGCAGCCCGGCACCAGCTCCCTCCGCGCCATGATGTACATGGACGAGGTATTCGGGTACTTCCCCCCCACGCAGAACCCGCCGAGCAAGAAGCCGTTGCTCACGATGATGAAACAGGCCCGGGCCTACGGCGTCGGAGTCGTCCTCGCAACCCAGAACCCCGTCGACCTCGACTACAAGGGTCTCAGCAACGCCGGCACCTGGTTCCTCGGGCGTCTCCAGACCGAACGCGACAAAAAACGCGTCCTCGAAGGGCTCGAGGGTGCCGCGGTCAGCAGAGCCTCCGGATTCAACAAGTCCGAGATGGACAAAACCCTCGCCGGGCTCGGCAAGCGTGTCTTCCTCATGCACAATGTCCACGAGGACGCTCCCGTTGTCTTCCACACCCGCTGGGTCATGAGCTACCTCCGAGGCCCCCTGACACGCACACAGATCCGCACGCTGATGGAAAGCCGCAAAAAGGAACCCGCCGAGTCCAAACCCAAACCGATCTCCCAACCAGCGTCCCCAAAGATCGAAGCGGAGCCGATCAAAACCGCACCGGTTGCGGCGGAGGGAGTCACGACATCGTACCTCCCGATGGTGGGGGGGCTGAGCACGAACGAACAACTCCGCTATGCCCCGGCATTGTCCGTCGATGCATCGCTGCACTATGTCCGCAGCAGCGCCAAACTCGACGAATGGCGCGATGTCCGCCTGCTGACAATGCTGAGCGAAGATGTCGCCAACGATCCCTGGAACGAATCCTTCTTGATCGGCATCGACACGGACCTCTTCGATGAACCCGACGAACCCGGGGCCTACGACCCACTCCCGGCGAAAGCATCGCGAAAAACCTCGTATAAGTCCTGGTCCTCACGGGCCAAGGCGATGCTCTACCGCGAGCATGCAAAGCCGGTCCACAGCTGTAAACTACTCAAGGCCTATTCATCGCTTGGTGAAGAAGAGGGCGTTTTCCGCGTGCGTCTGCGTGACCAGCTCCGCGAGCACCGAGACGAGCAGATCGACGAGCTCCGCCGGAGGTACGGCTCAAAGGTCGAGTCGCTCAAATCCAGAATTATCAAGGCCGAACAGAAGATCGAGGTCGAGAAATCGCAGTATAAATCCAGCCGCATCTCCGCCGCCGCCTCGTTCGGCGCGACGATCCTCGGCGCGGTGCTCGGGCGGAAAACAATCAGCGCAACAAGCGTCCGCAGCGCCGGAACGGCGGCGAATCGCGCCTCAAGAACCGTCAAAGAAAAAGGCGACATCGGACGCGCCGAAGAAAACCTCGAAGTCCTCCAGAAGCAGCTCGCCGACCTGCAGGCGGAGTTCGAATCCGAGCTCACAGAAGTCCAGAACGGCGTCACCGTGGAGAGTCTTGAGATCGAATCAACAGTGATCGCGCCACGAAAAACAGAGATGGGCCCGTGCGATGTCCGCCTCGTCTGGGTGCCGGTCGCGGTAGATACCAGCGGACGACAACGGATGCTTATCGAGCCAACTTCCTGAATAAGAGCGATTCTCTGCTATGCACAGCCCGCATTGAAGGCGTCAAGGAACGCGAACACATCGAAGATGTCGTAGAGCGTGTCCCCGGTAAAGTCCGCGCCCGGATCCATCGCGTTGAACGCATCGAGGAACGCGAACACATCGAAGATATCAAGCTCACCGTCACCCGTGAAATCCACCGAGCACGCCGGCATGGTCGTGATCTGCAGGCACACACTGTTCAATGTCCCCGCGTCATACGCCGATCGATCCGAAAGCGTCAGCAGCCAGACCCCGTCCGCGAGCCCCCCGTCCATCGCCGAGAGCAATGATCCCGGAGCGACCAGCCCGCTGATCACCGGGACTGCTGTTGTCGAGCACATCGTCTCCGCGTCCTGGCTCGCGTCATCCACGAAGCTCGCGAGGACATCCCGCCCGCCGCAGCCGAACACCCCGGGGAACCCGGTGTTCGGGATCCCCGCGCGATCGAGCAGCGAAACGACCACCCCGCCGGGAGACTCCAGTGTCACCACAAGATCGCCCACCCACGGATGCGTGATATCGAGATCCACCGTCACAGCATCAATCAGTTCACCCGGCGCATCGACCACGATCGGCACCACAACGCCGGGAAGCGAATCGTCCGGGATCGCTACGCCTACCCCCCCGCACGCATCCGCGCCGTACGCCAACGGGGCCAACCCAACGATCATGCCGAAAATGAATGAACAGTGTTTCATCGCTTCGCCCTCGCATTCATCTCCGCGTTCCGAACCGCGTCCGTGCACTGCGCCGGATCACGCATCCCCGCGGTGTGGCACCAGCCGCTCGTATGCCCCATGCTGTGCCCACCAACCAGCTGCCCCGCGGAACGCTCAATCACGCCATCGTCCGGGTCGCTCAGCAGCAGATCCGTGATGATGTTGCAATAGTCGTACACAAAGACATGATCCTCGAACGCGGTCGTCCAGTACCAGACCTCCGCGCGGGCCCAGCTCGGAATTGTCGAGAGCCACGCCGCGGATCCCGCGTAGGTCATGCTGTCGTTGACGCCGCACCCGAACCCAAAGAGGTCTCCGAGCACCGCCGCATTCCCCGCCAGCGCGGTGCCCTGATACGGCGCCCCGACCGTCTGGATCAGCCGCTCGCCGCGTGCCCAATCCAGCCCGCTCCAGTAGAAGGTTAGCAGATGCAGCGCCCCCATCCCGCCCTGCGAATGCCCGACCACGCCGAACGACTTCATCGGGGCGCTCTGCGCGAGCATCTCGAGCGCAAACGCATCGTGTGATCGGCTCTGCCCAAAGTCCTCGAACACCGCGAGGTCACCAGAGAAATGCCCCGTCGGGAACGGGTTCGCATCGGTGCAGTAGCCGTGCACAAGCATCAGCCGGTGCCCAGGGAGCACAGAGCGGTTCACCGATTCGGGCAACTCCGATGCGACCATCCGTGCCGATCGCCCGCGGAGCATGTCCGCTGTCGGCTCACCGACCACCGCAGGGAGCTCGATCTCGATCGCCCCGATCTCCGCCCGCTCGACCACCTCGATCGGCACCATCGAGCCCACATCATGTACACGCAGATTCCGCAGCTCCAGCGTCGCGGGATCAACCCCCGCGTACGCGATCCATCGCGGATCAAGCACCAGCGACCGATCAGAGCCGCAGACCCGCGACAGCCAGCAAACCGCAACCGGTTCGCCGTTCCGCTCACCCCAGACCTCCGCCGCCACGATCGTTCTGCGTCCGGACGGATCCGGAGCAAACCCAAGCTCGATCCCGCCATCCCCGAGCACTTGTGCACGAACTCGACCGAGCATCGGAGCCGGTTGCTCCGCGTGGATCAGGTGCTGCGTGCTCAACATCACCCGCTCGCCCCGAGCATCAACCCCGACCGCTGTTACACGAACCGTGTATCGACCCGCTGCACGCGGAGTAAAAACCACATCGCTCCGTTCAACATCCGGGGCTTGAACTTGCTTGGTCCCGTCCGGGCCCACGATCTCCGCCACGATCGAACGCACCGAGTATCCGTCGGAGAAGGAACTGTGCAACCGAATCGGATGCCCGCTCAGCGTCACGAGCGAACCCACACTCGTCGAGAGCTCTACACCTGATCCATCGTCGATGACCACATACCCATCAATAGGTCCCGACGAATGGATCGCCGCACGCCAGGATCCTTGCCGGCCATCAGGAGTCTGCAGACACACGAACGACCGCCCGGAAGTCGTCCAAGGCAGCGAGTCCCAACTTGCTCGTGCCCCTTCCGCCACCGCCTGCTCGCTGGCAGCAGGAATCGCGACGAGCTCCGTCTCCCAGAAGCCGTCCACCGACGGCAGAAACGCGATCCGCGCTGCAGACGCCGTCCGGACCGAGATCGGCATCGACCACGACCATCCTCCCCGATCGTGCTCGAGCTCCACGGGAAGCATCAAACTATGTGATCGCACCACGAGGTCCGCGGCATCAGGAAGCCGGACCAGCCCGCTTTCAATATCCGAAGCCGGCGCGGCAACCTGCTTGACCGCCACCGGGGTCTGCCCGCGGCTCAACGGGGTTGCGATCGCAAACACAAGAACAATCAACCACTGTATCCGCATCACTCAACTCCCCCCGAATATCCGCCCACTATACCCGATCGGTCCCGACTCAGGTTATACAATCCGGCATCGACCTGAAAACCTCACGCTCCCCAGACGCACGCGACAACACATGGATCAAACACCTACCCTGACACATACCGGCTGGCGCGAACGCGTCGCCCTCCCCGATTGGGGGCTGTACCGGGTCCGGGCCAAGGTGGATACCGGCGCCCGCACCAGCGCGATCGATGTCGCACAGTTCGAGATGATCGACGACGAGCATGTCCGCTTCGAGATCGTCTATCGCGACCGCCCCGTCCGAAAAACCAAGTGGATTGAAGCCCGATGTGTCCGCACAAGCCGCGTCAAGCCCAGCAGCGGCGAGACCCAGGAACGCATCGTCTGCATCACCAAACTCCAGCTCGGAAGCGAAACATTCGACGCCGAGCTCAGCCTCGTCTGCCGCAAGGGGATGCTCTGCCGGATGCTCATCGGACGCTCAGCACTCGGAGGACGCTTCGTGGTTGATCCCGCCCAGAAGTACATGCTCCCAGCGGACCCCGCTCCAACCAAACACAAGGACCATCCATGAAGCTCGGCATCCTCTCCACCGCACCCAAGTGCTACAGCACCCGCCGACTCAAACAAGCCGCAGAGGAACGCGGGCACGCGGTCAAGGTCCTCAACACGCTCCGCTTCACGCTCGAACTCGAGGAGGGCGAGCCCGACCTCTATTTCCGCTCCAAGGTCCTCAGCGAGTACGACGCGATCCTCCCACGCATCGGCGCCTCGATCACCTACTTCGGCACCGCCGTCGTCCGCCAGTTCGAGCAGATGGATGTCTACACCCCCAACACCGCCAACGGCATCACCAACTCACGCGACAAGCTCCGCTCCATGCAGATCCTCAGTCGACACGCCATCGGCATCCCCCACACGACCTTCGTCCGCGATCGCGCCGATGTCCTCCCCGCCATCGAACGCCTCGGAGGGGCCCCCGTCGTCATCAAAATCCTCGAAGGCACACAGGGCGTCGGCGTCATCCTCGCCG
>JAGQOC010000181.1 GCA_020427745.1 Phycisphaerales bacterium
CCGCGCCCGTCCCGCGGAGCTGACGATCCTCCGCGCGCTCGTGGTGCCCCGCGATCACTGAGCCGGGCATGCCCGGCGGTCCGGGCAGCGGCCGCAGATCGCGGCTTCGCCGCAGACCACACCCCCGACGAGCACCCGTAGACTGATTCCATGCCCAGACATCTTTTCGTCCCGCTGCTGGCCGGGCTCGCCGTGCTGCCCGCGTGCTCGCTCCGCCCGACCTACCAGGTCCGCGTGGTCAACGACTCGAACGCGACGGTCGTCGCGGTCGTCCGTCGCGACCGCACGCTGGCCGAGGACGAGACCCTCGCTCAGGCGCGGATCAAGCCCGGGCGGACCGAGGTGCTCGGCCCGGTCACCGCCGACCCGCTCGACCCGGTCGACCTGCTCGTCGCACGCCCCGAGGACCTCCAATCGCTGCCCGACGCCCACCGGCTGAGCCGGGGCAGCTGGACCGCGACCATCACCGACGCGCCCATCACCACCTGGCACCGCTTCGACGTCGAGCTGAAACGGGACTGAGCCGCCCGGCGCCTCGTCCCCGCCATCCCCGTCCGGACCAACCCCGCTAGGATCGCCCGCCATGTCGTGGACCACCAAGAACTCGGCCGGAACCCAGATCGAGCGGCGCGGCGAGCCCTACCTCACGCCGCACATGCGTGACGAGCTCGTGAACACCTACCTGCCGCGCTACCAGGTGCGCAAGGGCGCGCTGTTCCCGGCGCTGCACATGGTCCAGCACCACTACGGCTGGATCCCCGCCCAGGCGATGAAAGAGATCGCCGAGGTCCTCACCATCGCCCCCTCCGAGGTCCTCGACACCGTCAGCTTCTACGAAGAGTTTTGGGACAAGCCCAAGGGCCAGCACCTGATCTCCGTCTGTCGATCCATCGCCTGCGAGTTCTGCGAAGCCACCGCATGCACCGAAGCGATCAAGGCCAAGCTCGACATCGATGTCGGCGAAACAACCGAGGACAACAAGTTCACCCTCATCGAGCTCGAATGCATCGGCTCGTGCGACACCGCACCCGTCGCGCTGATCGACGACGACCTGCACGAGAACCTCACCCCCGACCGCGTCTGCAAACTGATCGATAGTGTCAAGAACGGCACCTACACCAAGGGCGGCACCGGCGCCGTCAAAGAAGACCTCTAATACAGACCACTATTTGCACTCCTTGTGCCGAAAGCAGTCCGTCGTGTGGTCGTTGACCATCCCCGTCGCCTGCATAAACGCATAGATCACCGTCGGCCCCACGAACCGGAACCCACGCCCCTTGAGATCCTTCGAGATCCGCTTGCTCAGCTCCGTCTGCGCCGGCAGCTCGCCCATCGTTTTCCAACGATTCACGATCGGCGTGCCCTCAACATACGACCACATCAGCCCCGAGAAGGTCTCGCCTTCTTTATAGAGCTGCAGGATCGCCCGTGCGTTGTTCACCGTTGATTCGATTTTCAGCCGATTGCGCACGATCGACGGATCGAGCATCAGCCGCTCGATGTCCTCCTGCGTAAACCGTGCGACCTTCTTCGGGTCAAACTTTTTAAACAGCCCGCGGTACCCCTCGCGCTTGCCGAGGATCGTCGACCAGCTCAGCCCCGCCTGGGCGCCCTCGAGCGTGAGCATCTCGAACAGGTGATGCTCGTCGCGATTGGGCACACCCCACTCCTCGTCGTGGTACGCGATATCCAGCTCGCCCCTCGCCCAGCCGCACCGTTTGGTCTTGCCCGCCATGCCCATCTACCATTCTCCGTGAAGGACCCCAAGGACATCCCGATCTCCCGCGCCGTAGGCCGCTTCTTCGGGCACATCGTCCACGCGATCGCCAAGCCAGCGCCCGCCGACACCGCCACCCGAGTCGTCTCCAAGACCTCCTCGGAGACCCCAACCGAGATCGCCGGACAGAAAGTCGTCCTCCGAAAGACGACGATCGAGGAAGTCGAGTTCCGATCCGATCAATAATATCCGGTCTTTGTCCGGGATAAGCCCCATTTTTTCGACAATTTTCGTCCAATTTCGGAAATGGTCGCTCCCGATCCCGAATATTAGTGTATACAAAGTTAGCAAACACTACTTTGGAGGCAGATCATGCTCAACCTCACCTTCGGCTGGCTCTGGATCACCCTCGGCTTCCTCTCCGGAGCCGCCCTCGGCATGGGGTTCCACAAGGACACCTTCATGGGTGGGTACGACAGCTGGCCCAGACGCATGACCCGCCTCGGGCACATCGCGTTCTTCGGCACCGGGTTCCTCAATGTCCTCGCCGGGCTCACCATCGTCACCCTTGACCTCGGCACCGAATCACTCGGCTGGAGCATCACCACCAACGCCCTGATCCTCGGCGCGATCTCCATGCCGATCTGCTGCTTCATCGCCGCCCGATGGAAACGCGCCAAGCCCATCTTCATCCTCCCCGTGGTCTCTCTTACCCTCGCCGGCGTTGGTTTCAGTCTGCTGCTCTCCCTCATCTCGATCGCCGCCCTCGATGGAGTATGGCCATGAAACTCGCATTGATCGCCATGTCCGGCGTCCGCGTTCAGGATGCCGAGCTCATGAAGCTCGGACTCACCCTCCCCGGCTTTGTCGAGCGGTCCGAGGTCATCGCCTCGCTCCCCTCGCTCTCGCTGCTCACCCTCGCCGCCCTCACCCCCAGCGGCATCGAGATCTCCTACCACGAGGTCGACGACATCGATCGCGACGGGATCCCGGACGCGGACTATGACCTCGTCGCGATCTCCACGATGACCGCCCAGGCGCTCGACGCGTACACACTCGCGGACCGTTTCCGGGCCTCGGGTATCCCCGTCGTGATTGGCGGACTGCACGCAACCTGTGTCCCCGACGAGTGCGCGATGCACGCCGACTGCGTCGTCGTCGGCGAGGGCGAAACCGTCTGGCCACAACTCCTCGAAGATTTCCGATCCGGCGCGCTCAAAGAGCGCTACACCGCCGACGGCTCGTTCGACATGCGCAACGCCCCGATGCCAAGGTTCGACTTGCTCGACCCCTCCCGCTACAACCGGCTCACCGTGCAGACCGCCCGCGGCTGCCCACACAAGTGCGATTTCTGCGCCTCCTCGATCCTCCTCACCAAGGGTTACAAGCAGAAGCCAACGGACAAAGTCATCGCGGAGATCCGCGCGATCAAATCCATCTGGCCCCACCCCTTCATCGAGCTCGCCGACGACAACTCCTTCGCGATGCGAGGACAAGCCTACGAGCTGCTCGAAGCGATGATCCCCGAGAACATCCGCTGGTTCACCGAGTGCGATGTCTCGATCGCCAAGGACGAAAAACTCCTGCGCCTGATGAAACAAGCCGGGTGCCGACAGGTGCTCATCGGGCTCGAGTCCCCGACCGAATCCGGGCTCGACGGCATCGAGACCAACACCAACTGGAAACTCGCGCAGTACCCCAAATACGAGCACGCCGTGCGCACGATCCAGTCCCACGGCATCACCGTCATCGGGTGCTTCGTCCTCGGGCTCGACGGGCAGACCCACAAAGCGTTCGATGCCGTGTACGACTTCGCGTCACGCACAAATCTTTACGATGTCCAAGTGACCCTGCAAACCCCGTTCCCCGGGACCCCACTCTACCAACGCCTCGAACAAACCGGTCGGCTCACACACCCCGGGCAGTGGGACCGATGCACACTCTTCGATCTCAACTACGAGCCCGTCGGCATGACCCGCGAACAGCTCACGCTCGGCTTCCGAGATCTCGTCTCCCGTCTGTACCATCCGGACTTCGTCCGCCAACGACGCGAAGGATTCCACAACTCCCTCCGCGGGGTCGGCTAGCCCCTCGCCGCGGCGCACACCGCGCGGAGCGTGTCCATCTTCAGCCCGGCTTTGAGTTCCGGCTCGCCGCGCCCGATGTCCCAATCGCGCGTCTGCGTAACGGTTTCTTCGAGCGGTCGGCGTACGAGCCCCGCCGCCAACGCACGATCGCTCGACACATGGTGCATGTTCTGGTTGTCCATCGCGAGCACCAACGGCAGCCCCGCCCAGAACTCCACGCCGTTCGCCGCGAGCCACGCCCGATCCTTCTCGATGATCTCCGTCTTCGATCCGAGCGCCTTATGCGCACGATCGATGAACTCCCGAGTGCGCAACCCATCCTCCGGGCCCGTCACATTAAACACGCCTGTTGTTTGTTGCCCGATGCAGTGCAGAAAGAACGCCGCCAGATCACGCGCGTCGATGAACTGCGTCACCCCCGCCGGCTCCGTCGGCACCACCACCGCATCCTCCGTACCCAGCACCCGCGTCCACCAGGTGAACCGGTCCGTCGGATCGTTCGCCCCCGCGATCACCCCCGGGCGGACAACGCACAGCATGTCGCCGACGATCTCGGTGAGTGCCCGCTCGCACAGGACCTTGAGCCCGCCGTAGGTCTCGCCCGTTACCTCCTCGACTGCTGGGTCCTCAAGCTCGATCACCTTGCTGCTCTCGTCGATCGTCTCCAGCCCCGCGCGGTCGTAGACCGAGATCGTGGACACGAACACATAAAGATCCACCGTGTCTTTGAGCAGCTCCGCGCTCGCCGAGACCACCCTCGGCCCGTACCCGCACATATCCACCACCGCATCGAACCGCTCGCCCGCGTCGATCAGCTCGCGAACCCGCTCCAGCCCGTCGCCCAGCTCCGGATCCCGATCGCCGACCAGCCTGCGGACCGCGCCCGGCAGCCCCGGGTCCGCCTTGGAACGGTGCAGCAGCGTCACCGAATGCCCCGCGTCGACAGTCTGATTGACGAACGAGCGACCGCTGAACTGGGTCCCGCCGAGCACAAGAATCCTCATGCCCGAGCATACCGCGAAAACCGCCCTCCCGATGCAATCCGCACCCCTCGCCGGCTAGAATCCACGCATTCACTGCCCCGGACGGAGTTCTCGATGCCCAAGCAAGCCTGGACCAACACACTCAGCGAGCACATCCTCCTCAAGCGCATCCCAACCGCGCCGTTCGGGCACATCCGAGATCGCCACATCGTCAAGTACGACGAGTATGTCAAGACCGGCGGCTACGAGGGGCTCCGCAAAGCCCTCACCATGAAACCCTCCGAGGTCACCACGGAAGTCAAGGACTCCGTTCTCCGCGGGCGTGGCGGCGCGGGCTTTCCCTGCGGGCTCAAGTGGTCGTTCCTCCCCGAACCCGACGGCGGGCAGCGCTACCTCGCGATCAACGCCGACGAATCCGAACCCGGCACCTTCAAGGACCG
>JAGQOC010000182.1 GCA_020427745.1 Phycisphaerales bacterium
GCGATCGCATCCAAGCCGGGCAACTCGGCGCTCACATTCTCAACGGCCTTGTTGTTCGATGAGGCGACCACCATCTCGAAGCCTTTCAGCCGGTCATCGAGCCGGTGCAGCTTGATCTTTACGCCATCGCGTTGAACCGACTGCGCCGTTGGCTTGAATGCCGCATCGGGACGCTCATAGCTGCTCATGACCACCGCTCGCTCAACGATTCGGGCGGCAACTACATCACGAAGCAAAGTGGTTTTACCCGTGCCAGGCGGCCCGTTGACACCGAGTACTCCTGTGTCCATAAGCGACGGGTTCGTCGCATTGACCGCGGCTTGCTGCAACAGCGACAAAGCGAATCGGCCCCGTCCAGGCCATCGACCGGGCGGCGTTAGTGCTGGCTGAAGTATGTGTCGGAGGCCTGATTCATCTTTGAGTAAGTCCGTCCGTTGGTGTGGTTTTTCTGCCTGAAGATAATGCCGTAATGCGCGAGGCAACCGGTTTTTTGCGGCGAGCTCCCGAGCAAGAGCCAGATCCTCCAGAAAGAACGAGTTGAGCAGGATTGTTTCAGGCGTCGACCTGCTCCGAAACCAGGAATACTGGCGGAGCGCGAATGAAGGCGGCACGATCTCGTGCCCGGTCAGTTCGAGTTTCGCGATGAGCGCTTGAAACAACCCACTGATGCGAGCTCGTGTCAATGGGATGATCTCGCCGTCGTCGTTGTACTGGATAAGCATGTTTCGGAACCAGCTGAGTAGTTCCTTTTCTTTCACGGGCCATTCACCCAGCGGCCTCAAGTCGCCTCGCAGAGCCACTGGCAACCCCCACGCGAAGCTCGCGATCGTTGCTCCGGTGTAATCAGGAACCGGGCGTCCTTGTTTATCTAGGATGATGCTGGCGATCGGGCAATACCCTGATGCTCTCGGCGGATTGGGGTTGGGATCAGCGTACACTCGCAGCAGTTGTTCAACAGCAGGATCCATCTTGATCGAACCCAGGATGAGCTCGTAATACAGCTTCTTCTTCGGGAGAGATCGCTCGTTACCCTCCCAGGGGAGTGCTGGGCTGTTCAGATATGCGATCCGCGATTTCTGACCTGCCGCAAGATCGGCCTCGCGACGATAAGCCTGCGGCGACAGCACCTCCAAGGCCATCCAAGCCGAAATGATGTCTTCCGTCTTGTTTATAATCGCCGGCTTTGGGGATGCGAGTGGACGAACTTCTCCCGACACACTGGATTGCTGACGGGCTGTAGTCGACTCCACTGGCCTCATGACTGTGGGAACAGGGTCAGCAGATTGACGATCTGTGGGGGGTGGTGTTGTGACAGCTTGGTGTGGATGAGTCGTTTCCTGCGCATACGCTGCTTCGATGCGCTCGCGTAGACTATCTGCTCGCCGCGTTTTTCGATGATGCTTCAACTCATGCAACAGTGCGGCACGCGTCTTTGGATCACGCCCATCTCGCTCAAAGAGTGCTTCAAGTTTCTCGATCCCAAGTTTCGCATAAGGCCGTGCGACCATGATTTCCCCATCATAACATCCTAGCCAGTTCATTCATATGCGACTTAGCGGAATGGGCCGAAAGGATAGGTAGTCATCACGAGAACAAGGCGCTCAGCTGAGCGAACCATCAATGCATCCTGCATCATGGCCAAGGATTACCCATCCGCATGAATGGTGAGGGACAGCAGTCGATTCATATGCGCTGTTTGGGATTTGCCTCAAAACTCAACACTGCGGTGAGTTTCGAGGCACGATCCAAACACACCGGATCCGAGCAAACGCTGCATATACGACAGACCCAAGAGGCAACGAGAAATGCCTTAAACGCGACCGCGCGCCAGAGTATGCGCAGTACGAAATCGTCCGTGGGTGTCAATCGTTGGCAAAATCTGACAAAGACCGAGCAATTACTTAGCTCCGTCAACAATCGCTCAAAATCATCCAACTCCTTGCCCTGTCATGACTTGCCCACCAACGACAACACCCGGCACCTTGCGGCGCCGGGTGTCTGAAAGCGGGTGATGAGATTCGAACTCACGACATTCATGTTGGCAACATGAACTCCGAGCTCGGCTCGTATAGAACCTGCATGTCTACGCATTGCATAGAGTGTGCATGGGGCTATCTGTGGGGCTATTCTGGGGCTATTTGCAATAGCTAACTATTCATACAGAAATAAACCCCTGCCTGCAAATGAGTTGCAAAGCAAGGGTTTATTCAAACGGAGAGGGGGGGATTCGAACCCCCGAGGGGATTACTCCCCCACACGAATTCCAATCGTGCGCCTTCAACCGCTCAGCCACCTCTCCAAGTGGTCACGACTCTAGCCCACCATCATCGACAAATCACCCCTCCGGGCCCCAGTTCCTTGGCACCGAAACTCTGTTTCTGCTGCCCCCGGATGGCCGATAAGCCCTCCATCCAGTCCCCTCCCGTCCAGCCCGCCCCCAACATGACCCCCGCCGACTGGGGCGTGCTCGCGGGCTACTTTGCCGTCCTCGCCATCACAGGGTACCTCTTCGCCCGACGCAAGCAATCCGACACCACCGGGTACTTCCTCGGGTCTAGGCACATGCCCATCTGGGCGGTCGCCGTCTCCATCGTCGCGACCTCCCTCTCCGCCGTCACCTTCATCGGTGTGCCCAACAGCTCTTTCGGCGGGGACCTTACCTACCTCGCGACGAACCTCGGCATGATCCTCGCCGCCCTCGTCATCGCGTTCTTCTTCATCCCGGTCTTCTACCGATCGAACTCCACATCGATCTATGACCTCCTTGAGCGGAGATTCGATGCCCGCGCACGAAAGGCCGCGTCGGTGACCTTCCTGTTCGGGCGGATCCTCGCGTCCGGTGTACGGGTTTATGTCGGCGCGATGCCCGCCTCCGTCCTCCTCTTCGGCGTCGAGCACGGGCTCGAGCCACGCTACCTCGCACCCACCATCGCGATGCTCGCCATCGTCGGCATCGTCTACACCCTCGCCGGCGGCATCAGCTCCGTCATCTGGTCCGATGTCCTCCAGTACCTCGTGCTCATGGGCGCCGCGATTACAGCGATCTTTCTCATCACGCGCACTTTCAACGCCCCGATGCCCGAGATCCTCGGCGCGCTCGGCACCGGAAACAACGGTGACTCCAAGCTCAAACTATTCGACCCAAGCTTCGATCTCACCCACTCCTTCTCGCTCCCCGCGTGCATCATCGGCTTTACCCTCCTCGGGATCGGGTCCTACGGCACCGACCAAGACCTCGCCCAGCGGATGCTCACCTGCAAATCCGCCGCCCACGGTGCCCGCTCCGTCCTGGCCGGTATCCTGCTCGGAATACCGACCGTCGCGGTCTTCCTGATTGTCGGGCTTGGGCTCTGGATCGTCTACCAACGCCCCGAGCTCACGAGCATCAACGCGACCCGTTCAGGAAGCACGGACAAGGTCTTCCTCGATTACATCATGACGCAAATGCCTTCGGGTGTCCGCGGGCTGATGATGGCGGGGCTCTTCGCGGCCGGCTTGTCGAGCATGAACAGCGCCATCAACGCGATGGGTGCCGCTTTTATCGACGACCTCTACCGACCACTCAACCCTGACCAACCTCCCCGGCATTATCTCCGCGTCGGACGGACCGCGGTGGTGATCGCGGGCGTGCTGCTCGGCCTGTGCGCGATTGGGTCGATCTACTGGAAGAACAGCAACGGCGACACACTCATCAACTTCGCGCTCGGCGCGATGACCTTCGCGTACGCCGGTCTCGTCGCCGTCTTCTTCACCGCCCTCTTCACGAAGCGTGGAAACATCTACACCGTCATCATCGCTCTCGCCCTCGGCTTCTTCTGGATGCTCGGGTCGCAGGGGTTCGTCCACGATTGGATCTTCGGCGTCACCCCCGAGGACCAACACCCAAGCCGGATCGACCAGTACTACAACATCCACTTCACATGGAAACTCACCATCGGCGTGGGGCTCTCCATGCTGGTCTGCATGACCGGTCGACCCAGAACCCACCCGCACGCCACCACCCCCCATCCCTGATCGCGTACACTCCACGCGATGCTCGCTAGGCTCCCCATCAAGGTCTCCGCCCCACTGCTCATCGGGCTCCCGGTTCTGATTGTCGGGCTCTGGCTCTCGGGGATGTGGAATCGCCAATCCCGCAATGCGATCAACGAGTTCGCCGACCAGAGCCTGTCGGAGATCAATAAGCTCGTCACCACCCGCGTCGATGATGTCCTGTCGATGCCTATGCGGATCTGCGAGGTCAACGAGCACCTCATCCGCTCCGGCGTGCTCGATCCAAGCGATCTGCACAGCTGGCGGGGCACACTCGTCGAGCAGGCCCAGGCATTCGACATGCTCAGCGCGATCTCATGGGGAGCCGCCGACGGCCGCACGGCATGGATCAGCCGCTACGCCGACGGGTCATATTACTGGGCCGTCAAGGACGACCCAACAGGCAAACCCATGCTCGAATGGCGCCTGGATGACTTGGGCGACATCCCGCAAGAACCAACGAATAGCTTCGATTTCGATCTTTCGTCTCGCCCGTGGTTCCGAACCCCACGCGACGCGGGCGAGCCCGTCTGGAGCGAGCCCTTCCTCTGGGTCGGCGGCGAAGAGATCACCCTCGGGCTCTCCTTCGGCATCCCCATCTACAACGACCAGTCCGACCTCATCGGCATCATCGACGCGGATTTCTCGCTCAACGACCTCTCCGATTTCCTCCGCACCATCCAGATCGGTAAGTCCGGCACCGTCCTGCTCGTGGATTCCCAAAGCCGCTTACTCGCGTCAGCAACCGACACACCGATCGTGACTCCCGATGGCGAGCGGATCGGTATCGATGAATCAACCTCCCCCCTGATCGCCGCGGCTGCTTCATTGCAGTCCGGTCAAAACACTGAACTGCTCGATCACTCGAAAATCAGGGTAGCCGATGAAGTGTTCTTTCTCCGACAATCCCGTGTAGGCACCGATGTGGGACTGAAATGGAGGCTCATTACCATCGTGCCGGAGTCCGACTTCCTCTCGGGGATCGACAATGAGTTCCGTAAAAGCTCACTTCTGAGCCTGCTCGCCGTACTGTTCGCGGTCGGTGTCGGGCTGCTCGCGGCCCGATGGCTGGTATCTCCGCTGATCCAACTCGTCGGCGCTGTACGCCGTATCGGCGAGGGCGACCTGGACACCCGTGTAGACATCCGCCACGCTCCGGAGTACACCAAGCTCGCTCACGAAATCAACGAGATGACCATCGGGCTCAAAGACCGGTCGCGGATGCGCGAATCGCTGGCCCTCGCCCGCGAGGTCCAGAAGAACCTGCTCCCCGCCGAGACCCCGTCCATCAAGGGGCTCGACATCGCTGGGCACAGCACCTACTGCGACGAGACCGGGGGCGACTACTACGACTTCCTCGATGTCTCCGGCGGGGACCACAACGAGGTCGTCGTCGCCCTCGGAGATGTCATGGGGCACGGCGTCGCCGCCGCCATGCTCATGGCGACCGCCCGCGGGATCCTCCGCAGCCGGTGCGCGATCCCGGGCTCGCTCGCCGATTTTCTCAGCCATCTCAACCAGCTCCTCGTCCCAGACACCAAGGGCGAGAAGTTCATGACGATGCTCCTCGTCACGATCGCCACGGACACCCACGAACTCCGCTGGGCGTCGGCGGGGCACGGCGCACCGATTATCTACAACACCAACACCGACGAGTTCCTCGACATCACCGGCGGCGGGCTCCCGCTCGGGCTCGTCGGCGAGGCGACCTACAAGGAATACAACCTCTCGAACATCACCCCCGGGCACATGATCATCACCGCGACCGATGGTCTCTGGGAGGCCAAGGACCCCAACGGCAAGCTCTATGGGATGGAACGCCTCCAGGAACTCATCCGCAAGCACGCCCACGAGCCCGCCGAACAGATCAGCATCGCCTTCCGCGAAGCCCTCATCCGATACTCCGGCCCAGACGGGCAGGATGACGACCTGACCTTCGTGATCGCGAAGGTCATCACGGAGTAGCTAGCTCCGTGGATCATTCGCGAGCCTCGCCGCCCCCATCGCGGCGTGGAAGGCCGACGCCCCAAACCGCAGCACCCAATCCGGATCCGCTACCGGGCAGTGCTGTGCGCGGATGAGCCCATCGAGCCGATCACGCTGCGCGCGGAGCGCCAGCCCCACACCCCCGAGCAGCACAACAGAACGCGGCACATAGATCGCGTGCACCACCCCCACCGCTTGCACGATCGCACGGATCACCGGATCGTCATCCCCCATCGCGCCGATCCCGTCGTGGACCGCATCTGCGAAACGGGCCCGCAAGGCTCTCACCCCAACCACGGCCTCGAGCGTTTGACCGGTGCCGACACTGACCATCCCGAGATGCCCGATCCCGCGTGCCCCGATACCGACGGGTACGCCGTCATCGAAGACGCTCAGCCCGACCCCGGTGCCGAGTGAAATGCACGCGGCCCGCCCGCCCAACTGTTCCGTGCGCACAAAGTCCAACCCCGCCGCCAAGGCGTCCGAACAGACCGTGGATTCAGGATCAATCCCGAATGCATCAAACATCGCACCGAACGCCCACCCATTCAACGCCGGAAGATTCACCGAGAGCTCGATGCACGAGCTGTCCCCCGCCGAACGTCCGGGAAGACAGACACCCGCCGACTTCCGCTGGTCCGCATCAGCCTTCAGTTGCTCGATCACTGATCGGACCGCCCGAACAATCTCCGCCCGCTCAGGATGCGCGTAGGTCTCGCTCTGGGCTTGTTTCCATACCTCGCCGTCCCACGCGACGCCCTTGACCGAAGTCCCGCCGATATCGATCCCGAGCGAGTTCATGGGCGAGCGAGATCATGGAAGAATCGCTGGACGGATTCCCGGCGGAGCGCCCGCTCCGCGACCGCTTTCTCGCTACGGTCCTGATCCGGGTTGACGCTCTCGAAGATCGTCGAGTACGCGAAGATCGCGAATCTCCGGGTTCCCCCGATCATGATCTGGTTCGTCGTCTGTCCGGCGCTGGCGTGCTTGTACGCCCCGATGCCGGGCACCACCCTTCGATCGTCCACCGCTTTGAACCAGGCGTCGAGATCGTCCTTGTAGCGGAGATCATCATCGGAATAGATCATCGGCATCACGGCGTCGATCATCCCCGCGTTCACCCAGGTCGCCGCGTCCTGCATGTACCGGTCCCGCGCCATCTCCGGGCGTCTCCAGACCGCCGCGGAATAGAGGATCCCCGGATCCTCGCGCAGCGCCGTTGCACGGATCGCGCCAACGAGATCCGTGATCCGCGATCGGATCCATTCGCGGTACGCATCCCGATCGACCCGCGACGCGATCCCCGCCTTGCCCGTCGCCCGGGCGTACATGCCGAGGCTCTTTGCGTCCCCCGGCATGAGTTCGTTAGCACCGATCTCGTCAGAGAGGTAACGGATGTAGTCCAGATGAACCCCGTCGATGTCGTAGCGGCGCACGATATCACGGACGATCCCGGCGAGATACTGCTGCACCTCTTCATAGACGGGATTGATCACGACATACCCATCGTGGAGTTCCTGGACCTTGCCATCGGCGTTGTACAGACGCCATTCGGGGTGCTCATAGAGCAGATGCTTAGGGTCCCTCGGCATCGCTTTGCCCCGCCACATGGGCATCACATTCATCCACGCGTGCACACGCATCCCACGCCGATGCGCCTCGCCGATCGCGAGCTCGAGTGGATCGAAACCCGGATCGGTCTTCGCTCGATTGTCGCGGAAAAGCTCCTCTCCCCAGGGCTCGATCGATGAGCGGTAGTACGCATCACCCTGCCCGCGGACCTGCCAAAAAATATCAGTGATCCCAAGCTCCGACGCATCACGCATGATCCGCTCGACATCCGTCGGCGAGCGGAAATCCCACCGCGTAACCCAGATGCCTCGCATCGCGAGCCCCTCTGAGTGCTTCAGGCTGACCACCCGCCCGTCGTTCCGGTTCACCACACACCCGGAAGCGGCGATAAAGATAAGCCCGATGATGAGCTGAATGGTAAATGTGATCCGCATGGCGTGCCCTCCTTGGCCGCTGGGATTGCTGGCTAGTTCGCCGGGAAGAAGAACTCGAGCGCTCGACCGAAGCGATCCGACCAAGCCGGCTCATTATGGTG
>JAGQOC010000183.1 GCA_020427745.1 Phycisphaerales bacterium
CTGCTCATGCGTCCAAGGGTAGCACGCTCCGTGCCAGTTCGATGGTCGGGTCGATGAATGCTCCGGGTTCTCTGTCGATCCACGCGAGCAGTTCGCTTTGCGTCACCCAGCGAGCTCCGGTGTATTCCCAGTTCGCGTTGTGCTCGTAGGCTTTGGGCACCTCGACCCCGATGACGATATCGACCGACCCGACACTCTCGTCGTGGGCGAGCCCAAGCACGGACGCCTGGCACCCGCGGAGATCCAATCCGGCCTCCTCGATCGCTTCTCGCTGGAGCTCGCGGATCACGCCGATCGTGTCGATCGAGCCCCGCTCATCGGGCGGCACCTCGATCCCCCCCGAGGGCCCGAACTCCCACTTGCCGCCGTACCAGTGCGTGCTCTTGGCGCGCTTGCCCAGCAAATAGGCCGGCTCGTTGTCGAGCACCGTGGTGAAGATCCCGGTGACGGACAGGATCCGCACGCCGAGATCAGCATTTGCGCGGACGGCGTGGTTTTTGTAGTCATCGATGTGTGCCCGGATGATCCCGCTCTCGCGGTCGAACGAATCGAACGCGAGGATGGGGCCGTTGAAATACCGCGGATTCTGCTCGCACAGGGCCTCCCACGCACGGTCCGCCACATCACTCGGCGTGTCGGTCCTCGGGGAGCGATCGATCTCGATCGTCAGCGGCTTGATGTATTTCTCAACGCGTGACGCCATGTCAGTTCAGCAGCCCGCCGAGCTGGGGTGCAAGATCGCCGAGACCGAGCACCTCGGCCTCTTTCGCGATGATGATCTGGACACGATCCTGTGCTTTCTTTGTCGCGTCGTTGATCGCGTCCTTGATGAGCGCCGTCGCGAGATCCCTGGTCTTCTCGTCGACGGCCATCCCAGCGAGCAACGCGGGCTCGAGGGTGAGATCGATGAGTTTCATCTTGCCGTTGACGACCGCCCGGCATGCGCCGGAGCCCGCTTCGCCCTCGACGCGGAGCGATTCCATCTGCGCCTTGACGCGCTCGCCCGCTTCGGCGAGCTGCTCTTTGTTCTTCATCAGCGAGCCGATCGCTTGCACAGCCTTGAGTTTGTCGAACATCTGGTTTCCTTCGTTACCTAGCGGGTCTTGGGGTGCACGCGTTTGATCTCTCCGCCGAAGACCTCGATCACATCCTGCACAAGCGGATCTCTGAGGGCCTCGTCGTTGCTGATCGGCTTGGGTGCGGGAGCTTGCGTTGCTTCCGGGGTTGGGGTGGGCTTGGGCTCAGGAGTCGGTTTGAACCGGCGCGTCGGTGCACGATCCGCTTGCGCGGGCTCCTGGCGCACAAACCCGCGGGTCGGCTTTGGTTCTGTTGTGGATCGTGCGGGCAGCGAGTCGGCGGGCGACGAGGCTGCCCTCATGCTTTTTTTGCCGCGTTGCCCCCGCCGGCAACAAATGCGGCCACATCCGCGATCTTCTCGGTCATCGCCAGTCGCACCATGCACGCATCGAGCAACGCCCGCGGCGCGGGGGATGATTTCACCGCACGCTGCACGCTCTCGCACAGCGCGATCATGTGGACGATCCCCGCCGCGTCAAAGTGCTTGGCGCGTTCGAACTCTGCTCCGCGTGCTTCGTCCGAGAGATCGACGAGGTCCGTGTCTTTGCCGCAGGCGTTGAGCACCATCAGATCGCGGAAGCGTTCGAGGAGCGACCCGAGAAGCTGCTCGGCGCTGATGCCCTTGGAGAGCAAGCCGCCGGTCGCGCGGAGGACCGTCGCGGGGTCGCCGCCCGCGATGGCGTCGATGAGCCCGCTGAGCAGCGCCCGATCCGGGAGCCCGAGGAGCTCTTCCAGGAGCGTGAGGGTGAGTGTTTTTTCCCCGGACGCCATGAGCCGATCAAGCAGCGAGAGCGCATCGCGCATGGACCCGTTTCCGAGCCTTGCGATCGTAAAGATGAGCTCGTCGTCGGCCTTGAACTGCTCGTTCTTGATGACGCTGGTGAGGTGCTCGGCGATCTGGTTCACCGGGATATTGCGGAAATCGAACCGCTGGCAGCGCGACTGGATCGTCGCGGGGACCTTGTGGGCCTCGGTCGTGCAGAGGATGAACTTCACATGCTCCGGGGGCTCTTCCATCGTCTTGAGCAGCGCGTTGAACGCCTGCATCGAGAGCATGTGGACCTCGTCGATGATGTAGACCTTGTAGCGTCCCCGCATGGGTCGGTAGGCGGAGTTGGCGATCAGCTCGCGCGTGTGATCGACGCCGGTGTTGGAGGCCGCGTCGATCTCGATGACATCCGTGTCTTGCCCCGAGAAGATCGCCGTGGCGATGTCGTCCTTGTTCTCGGGGTTGTTGAGCTCGTTGGCGAAGATCCGCGCCATGGAGGTCTTGCCGACCCCGCGGGTCCCGGTGAAGAGGTAGGCGTGGTGGAC
>JAGQOC010000184.1 GCA_020427745.1 Phycisphaerales bacterium
TCAACGCACCCCCCGCGCTCGCGTTTAAGGGATCTGAGCTTGCGGACGCTTCGGCGGCGCCGACCTATCCGGTCATCTCGGGGCGGCTCGGCGAGAGCATCAACCGCCCGGAGCTGCGCAACAGCGTCTCCGACTTTGTGGACGGCGTGGCGATCGTGTTCGAGGACATCCAGCCTCAGCCGACCCTCAAGAGCATGCAGGATCGTCTTGAGTTGATGCGACGCAAGGATGACTTCATCGATGTGCTCGGGCGTCCGTCCGAGCTGATCGTGATCGACGGCAACGCGGACGCGGTCAAGTCCGCTGTCCTGCTCGTCGTGGATCCGAACCTCGGGTATTCCGACAATGCCAACGCGTGGCGTGACTCGGTCGCTCAGCGGGAATGGGACCTGGTGCGTGCGGCGCTTGCGCAGAGCTCGGACCAGCTCAGTGTGCAGAACTTCAGCCCCGCGATCGCGGAGAACTTCCGGGCGACGGCGTTCGCGGCGGTCCTGCTCTCGCTGCTGCTGATTCTGATCTACATCTGGGTCCGTTTCGGTTCTGTGCGGTACTCGCTTGCCGCGATTGTGGCTCTGACGCACGATGTGCTCGCGGTGATCGGGCTGATCGCGCTGGCGGAGATCATCTACGACAACCCGGCGTTCGCGGGTCTGACCAAGCTTCTGATGGTCGAGCCGTTCAAGATCGACCTGAACCTCGTCGCGGCTCTGCTGACGATCATTGGGTACTCGCTCAACGATACCATCATCATTATGGACCGCATCCGTGAGAACCGCGGGAAGCTCAGCTATGCGTCCAAGGCGGTCATCAACAGCGCGATCAATGAAACAATCTCTCGTACGGTGATCACCTCGGGCACGACGATTCTTGCGATCTTCATCCTCTATGTCGACGGCGGCCCGGGTGTCCACGCGTTCAGTTACGCGTTGTTCTGCGGCGTCATGGTCGGTACCTACTCCTCGGTCGCGGTTGCTGCTCCGATGGTGTGGTCACGGAAGAAGGATCTGGAGCATCGCCGGAAGGAAGCGGAAGCGATCGAGCGGTCGTCCGGAGCGTAACCCGCGCCGGTCTGGTACACTCGGGCGCAACGAGGGAGCGTTGCGATGGACGAACGGTCATCCAGGATCTTTGTCGGGCTCTGCCTGCTTGTGCTGGTCTGGATCGGCGTCTACTGGATGTGGGAGCCGGAGCGGGACGACCCACCACGGATCACTTTCCCGGGTGCGGTCGAAGAGCCCGAAGATAGTGGGGCGGTGATCGATCGGGAGCCTGAACCCGAGCCGGAACCGGTGGTGATCGAGAACCCGCTTCGTGCTCCGATCGAGCGGCAGCCGGTGATCCCGCCGGAGATCATTACGGATCTCGACGCGGGTCGGCACGCGACTCGGGTGATCCCGCCCGAGTTCACCACGCACACGGTCCGCGAGTACGAGACGATGGGTTCGATCGCGAAGAGTCTCTGGGGCTCGAGCTCGCGGTGGGATGTCATCTCGCGGGCGAACCCCTCCGTGGACCCGGACCGGTTGCGGGTGGGGATGGTCCTGCGGATCCCGGTCGATCCGGATAATGTCCAGGGCAAGGTGGTCCGTGACGATCGTGAACCGGGTGCGGTACCCGAGCCGACGGCGAAGGTGGTCGAGTATTTCGTTCAGTCCGGGGATTCGCTCTCCCGGATCGCGCAGCGGTTCTATGGATCTTCCCGTTATGCGGATTTCATCTACGATTACAACAGGGATACGCTCCGGAGCAAGGATGATCTGAAGATCGGGCAGCTCCTGAAGCTTCCGCCGCTGGATGAGACGGAGCAGCCGGGCGGGTGATCGGCGTGGGTTGGGGCGTACAATCGAGCATGACGAACCGACCTCCAAGCTACATCGTGACCGGCGGTGCCGGGTTCATCGGGGCGAACCTGGTCGCGGAGCTGATGCGCCGTGAGCCCGGGGCGTTGGTCTATGTCGTCGATGACTTCCGCACGGGTTCCTACGCGAATATCGTTGAGGCGTGCGAGCGGGCGGGGGTCGGACCGTTCACCGGTTCGGTGATCTCGGACTCCGTGGGCGAACTGAGCTGGCAGCCCGCGTTGCTCGGGCTTGAGCCCAGGGCGGTCTTCCACCTCGCGGCGATCACCGACACGCTGGAGTTCGACGAGCAGAAGATGCTCCGGGCGAATACCGAACCGTTCGCCGAGATCCTCGAATCGTGCATCGAGTGCGATGTGCCGCTGGTGTACGCGTCGAGCGCTGCGACTTATGGTTCGCCCAAGCAGCGGACACCCTTCACGCTCGAGATGGCGGGGCAGCCGAACAATGTCTATGGCTTCAGCAAGTGGCTCATGGACGCGGAGGTATTCCGCTTCTTCGCTCAGCGGAGAGCGGCGGGGGAGAAGCCGCCGCATGTGGTGGGGCTGCGCTACTTCAATGTCTTCGGGCCCGGCGAGGCACGCAAGGGGAAGATGGCGTCGATGGTCTGGCACCTGACCAACCAGGTGCTCGACGGCAAGCAGCCCGGGCTGTTCAACTTCGGGGAGCACGAACGCGACCAGGTCTTTGTCGATGATGTCGTCGGCTGCACGATCGCGGGCGCGGCGGCGGGCGTCACGCCCGGGGTCTACAACCTCGGGTCGGGGCGGACGACCTCGTTCAATCAGATCGTCGAGGCGATCAACGAGGCGTTGGGGACGAGTGTCGAGCCGCGGTACTTTGAGATGCCCGACGAGATGGTGTCGACTTATCAGCATTACACCTGCGCGGATATGTCGATGACGAAGAAGGGTCTGAACTGGTCGCCGGCGTGGTCGCCGATGGACGCGATGATCCGTTATGCGAGGCAGATCGTGACGGACCGTCAGGCGGCTCATTCGCCGGTCGAGGCGGATTGACTCAGGAACTACGCGAAGAACGGAACACGATTTATGCCCATTAAACGAGTGCTTGTGACCGGCGGCGCGGGGTTCCTCGGCAGCCACCTCTGCGAGCGTCTGACCGACGCCGGTCACGATGTGATCTGCCTGGATAACTTTTTTACCTCGCAGAAGTCCAATGTGAAGCACCTGCTTCATCTGGACAACTTCGAGCTCATCCGCCACGATGTGACGCACCCGATCTGGCTCGAGGTCGATGAGATCTACAACCTCGCGTGCCCCGCGGCGCCGGGGCACTACCAGTACAACCCGATCAAGACGATGAAGACCTCCGTCATGGGCGCGA
>JAGQOC010000185.1 GCA_020427745.1 Phycisphaerales bacterium
TTGCCCACCAGGTCGGCGCCCACGTCGGTCGCCTTGGTGTAGATGCCGCCGCCCACGCGGGCGAAGAGCGCCTGCGTCGAGGCACCCATGCCGAAGGAGAGCATGATGGTGGTGATCTCGGCGATGCCGCCGCCGACGAGGTCGAACTGGTTGAATACGAAGAACCACGCGGAGATGTCGATCAACGCGAAGCCCACCACATTGAGCCCCATGACCGCACCCGAGCGGAACGCGACGGTGAGCCCCTCGTTGAGCGACTGCTTGGCGGCCCAGGTGGTGCGTGCCGAGGCGTTGGTCGCCATCTTCATCCCGAACCAGCCGCACAGACCGGAGAACAGACCCGCGATCGGCACACCGATGAGGGTGAACATCGACTGCAGGTGCATGGCGTACATGATCCCGAGGAAGACGATCAGCAGGACGAACACGCCCGCGACCACCTTGTACTGGCGGGTGAGGTACGCCATGGCGCCCTCGCGGACCGCCTGGGCGATCTCGATCATGTTCTCGTCGCCCTCGGACTTTTTCATGACCGACATCTGGAACATCTTGGCCATGACAAGGGCAAGGATGCCCCCGATGGGCGCGAGGTAGTACGCCGGAGTGACTTCCGACATCGCGGCAAGTGTGGGAATGAGATGCGTGCTCATACTGTTCAGCCTTTGTGTGTTGAAGGAATCTTCACAACCCGCCGCGGCTCACTGTGCGTGCGGGAAAAGACACCGACACCCGATCGGCCCACGAAGACCGAGGGGGGCGTGTCACAAACCAAATTGGGTCGCAACTATAGATCGGTCAGACAGGAAGAATACCCCCAACAACCGGAATTCCGCCCCCCGATTCGGGGCCCCCGTACCGCGCAGCAAAAACCCCGGCTCTTTGGCCGGGGTCTGTTCATTCGTCAGTGAGAGCGTCTAAGAAGCGCGTGGCGCGGTGCGGCGTTTCTCGCGGTTCCGCCGATCCGAGGGCTTCTCGTAGTACTCTTTCTTCTTGACATCCTTCACCAGACCCTCTTTCTCGCAGAGTTTCTTGAAACGGCGCATCATCTGTTCGGCGCTCTCGTTGCCGCGAGATTTGATCCGGATTGCCATAGGTCCTGGCTCCAAAGGGGTCTTCGTCGATCCCGCATCGACACCTCGTCGT
This sequence comes from Phycisphaerales bacterium, assembly GCA_020427745.1. Taxonomy (GTDB): domain Bacteria; phylum Planctomycetota; class Phycisphaerae; order Phycisphaerales; family UBA1924; genus UBA1924. The sequence goes on from JAGQOC010000185.1 coordinate 1,144, forward strand.
GCGGGGCCCCTATCCAAGGCACCAAACCATCAAAGGTCAAGCCCCTTTGGGGCCATTCAAAGCCGGATTTCCGCACTCCAACCCGATCGTGTCCCCCGTGCTGCCTTTGGGTCGATACCTTTTTGAGTGTCCGAAACGATTCAGGAAAAGGTCCCGGATTCGCACATCCGGAACCGCAGAGTCAGGAGTCTTTCATGAATATTGTCTATTTCCTCCTTATTGGGCTGCTCTCGGGCTGGATTGCCGGCATGCTCATGAAAGGACGCGGGTTCGGGCTTCTTGGCAATATGGTGGTCGGTATCCTCGGCGCGGTCGCGGGCGGGTTCCTTTTCGATCTCGTCGGGCTCACCTGGGGCGGCACCCTCGGCGCGATCGGGACCTCGGTCATCGGTGCTGTTGTGCTCCTGTTTACGATCTCGTTGTTCAAAAAGACGAACTAGCTCTGGACTGCAGATCGGGTACCCCAGCGACCGATAACCGGTTCATGCGCCTGCTTCCCCGACGATCAGTCTGCTTCTTGTCCACGCTCGCGATCGCCGGAGCGGCTCTGTGTGCCGGTTGTCGGGGCGGCCCGGAGCTCCGCGAGACCCGCGCCTGGCACGGGCAGACCCCGATCATGGCGTCCTACCAGTGGGGCAAGCTCACCGCCGACCTCCCCCCGGGCACCGACATGAGTGCGGTCATGGGCGTTACCAGAGCACTCCTCTACCGCCAGGGGCACATCATCGAGAGCTACTCCGTGAGCCCGCAGGGAGGCACGATGGTCGCGCTCTCGGGGGGCAACGCGCCCTACAACCGGATCCGAGTCGATACCGCCTTCGAAGGCTCGACCGTTATGCTCCGCATCGGGGTCACCCCCTCCGACGAGAACCGAGCCCGCGTGGTGCTCGAGTCGATCCTCGAAGAGCTGGGTATGTAAAAGAACCGGCGGCTGCCGGTTCTTGATTCATTGCTCGGAATCGGTTCAGCGGTCGTTGATCGGGGTGTACGCCACATCGTGCGGCCCGACATAATCCGTCGTCGGACGGAACAAGCGGTTGTCCCCGAGCTGCTCGATCACATGACCGCTCCAACCCGCGATCCGCGAGAGCGCGAACATCGGCGTGAACAGATCGAGCTTGAGCCCGATGCAGTGGTAGGTCGTCGCGCTGTAGAAATCGACATTCGGGTAGATGCCCTTCGCTGCGTACTCGCGCTCCATGATCTGCTCGATCTTGTTCGATTTCTCGTACAGATCCGAGTTGCCCGTATCGTCCGCGAGCTGCTTGGCGAGTGTCATCAACTCCGCCGCACGCGGGTCCTTCGCCTTGTACACCCGGTGCCCGAATCCCATGATCCGCTCTTTCTTCGCGATCTTGCCCATGATGTAGGGCTCGACCTGGTCGAGCGTCGGGATCTCGTTGAGCATCTTCATGACACCCTCGTTCGCCCCGCCGTGCAGCGGGCCGCGGAGCGATCCGATCGCGCCGGTCATGGCGGAATACATATCGCTGAGCGTCGAGATGATGACGCGTGCCGTGAAGGTCGAGTTGTTCAGCCCGTGGTCCGCGTGGGTGATCATGCAGATATCAAACGCGCGCTCCATCGCCGCCGTGGGCTTCTCGCCGTTGAGCAGGTAGAGGAAGTTGCCCGCGAACGACAGCGAGGTGTCGGGCTCGATGAAGTCCAGCCCGCGCCGGTGCCGGTCGAACCCGGCGACCACCGCGGGGGTTGTCGCGAGGATCTGCAGCGCCTTCTCGCGGGCCGCCTCGACGGAGTTCTCGTTGGGGTTGCTGTCGTCCATCGCCATCGAGCTCACGAGGGTGCGGAGCACATGCATGGGCTCGGCGTCGACCGGGCACGCCTTGATCCGGGCCTTCATCCCGTCGCACATCGTGTAGTTCGCCCTGAGGTCCTTGGTGAACGCATCGAGCTCGGTCTGGGTGGGCAGCCGCTTGTTCCAGAGCAGGAAGACCGTTTCCTCGAAGGTCGAGTATTTGGCCAGATCCCCGATCGCGATGCCGACATATTCGAGGATCCCCTCGGTGCCGTTGATAAACGACATCTCGGTCTGCGCCGCGATGACGCCCTCGAGGCCTTTGGAGTAGGTCTTTTCTGCGGTACTCATGGTCGTGGGTCCTTGTGGTGGGATGCGAGAATCCGGGGTTTTCGAGCGATCCGGGTCGGCGGATCGCGGAAATCACCGGGAAGAAAGTATAGGCCCGCCGGAGTTCACCCGGGTACGATCCCGGGCATGATTCCGATCGGTATCGACCGCCCAAATCAACGAAAACCGCGTGTAGTCCCGGTCCTCATCGTCCTCAACATCGGCGTTTTTCTGCTGATGCTTGGGCTCCACTTCGCTTCTCCTGTCAATCCCGAGACAGGGTACTCCGCTCCCGAGCAAACACTCCTCCACCTGGGCTGGGTCGATCCCCACCATTTCAGGGTCTGGACCCTCATCACCAGCGCATTCCTCCACGGCGGGTTCATGCACCTCTTCGGGAACATGCTCGCCCTCTTCGTCTTTGGACCGTCCGTCGAGGATCGGTTCGGACGCATCGGGTTCACAATCTTCTATCTCGCGAGCGCGGTCGGGTCCGCACTCGCCCACATCGCGGTCGAGGACGCCCCCGCGATCGGGGCGTCCGGCGCGATCGCCGCGGTCACCGGCGCGTTCCTCGTGCTCTTCCCGCTCACGCGTGTCCGCGTCCTGATGTTCTTCGGCTTCATCGGGCTCTACCGGATCCCCGCCGTCTGGCTTATCGGACTCTATGTTGCGCTCGATCTGTTCTCACAGACCTTCGAAGCCGAGAACGGCGTCGCGAACATGGCCCACCTCGGGGGCTACGGCTTCGGCATCGTTACGGCCCTCGCCCTCCTCTGGACACGGATCCTCCCCCGCGAGCCCTACGACCTCTTCACCATGCTCAACCATCGTCGACGCCGTCAAGCTTTTAAGGCCGCACACAACCAGATCCAGAGCAAGCCTGTCTTTAACCACTCCAAGAGCCGGCCCGACCCCCGCGCCGAGCTGCTCGCTCGGGCGCGGGCCGAGGTCTCCGGCGCGATCAGCAACGACCGGATGGATGAAGCCGCGGACCTCTACGCCAGGCTCATCAGTGATTTCGCCGACAAACCCCGGGCGACAACGCTCCACCGCGATGCGCAGTACCGGCTCGCCAACCACCTCTACGCCACCGGTCAGCGTGCCCGCGCCGCGGATGCGTATCAACGCCTCCTCGACGCCTACCCCAGCGATCACGAACGCGAGGTGATCTCCGTCCTGCTCGCCCGCGTCAAATCCCAGGACCTCGGCGACACCAACGGCGCCCTCGAGATCCTTAACGGCCTCCTCAAAAGCGCGACAAACCCCGAGATCCGGATGCTCGTCGAGCAGGAACTCACGCAACTCAAGGGGGAATCATGAATCATCGAACCCGCATCAAAGTCTGTGGTATCACCACCCCCGAAATGGCCGCCGCCGCGGTCGACAGCGGTGCAGATGCGATCGGCTTTGTCTTTGTCGAGAACACCCCACGCTACATCGACCCCGACGACGCGACGGAGATCATGTTCTCGCTCCCCCCGATGGTCAGCGCGGTGGGGGTCATCCGCGACCTGGATGTCGATCAGTTCTGCGAACTCGAACAACGCTGCCCGACCCAGCTCATGCAGCTGCACGGCAAAGAATCGGTCGATGTCGTCAAACAGTGCGGCCCCGGAGTCATCAAAGCGTTCAGGTTCGACCAGGCAACCATCGAATCCCAGCTCGCACGCTGGAACGAGATCGACGAGGTCGATGCCGTGCTGATCGATGGCTCCGACGGCGGCACGGGTGAAGCCTTCGACTGGAAAGCACTCACGCCGCATCTCGACGGTTTCGACAAGCCCGTCATCCTCGCCGGCGGGCTCGATGCAACCAATGTCGCCGACGCGATCCGCACCATCCGCCCCTACGCCGTCGATGTCTCGTCCGGCGTGGAATCCTCGCCGGGGATCAAGGACCCCGCGAAGATCGCTGCGTTCTGCGCCGCCGTCCGCGCTGCCGACGCGGGCTAAACACCCGCCCGAGCGAGCGCGACCAGAGCCGCGAGCGCGGATCGCTCGTGGATCCCGTCCACATGCACGATCGACTCGGCAAGGTTCTGATAGATCCCGTCCCGCTGATCGAACAACTCACGGACTTCTGAGACCGGATCATCACCCACGAGCGCGGGGCGATCCGTGTTGTCCGTGTGCCGCAGCCGCTCCGTGAGTGTCTCGGGTGTCGCACGCAGATAGATCACCCGCACACCATCACCGACCAGCAGGTCCATCGCCCCGGGGGCGGTGGGGGTCCCGCCTCCCAACGCGAGCACGCTCGCTGGGTGCTCGATCGCTGCGGCGAGCGCCGCGGTTTCCTCCGCGCGGAATCGCTCGATGCCGTGCTCTTCGATGATCGCGCCGGGTCCGCCCATGCCCATCCGCTCACTCACGAACACATCCAGATCGAGAAACGGACGCCCGAGGGCGTCCGCGAGCTGCTTGCCGAGCGTGGACTTCCCGCACCCGCGCAGGCCGATGAGCACGATGTGCGGCTCCGGACTCATCAGTCTTCTTTGACGCGCGACATGTACGACCCGTCCTCGGTCGAGACCCGGATCTTCTCGCCGTTGCCGATGAACGGCGGGACGCGCGTCTGCAGGCCCGTGTCGCACAGCGCTTCCTTGAGCTGGTTCGTCGCCGTCGCGCCCTTGATCCCGGGGGGCGTGTCGGTGACCGTGACCACCACCGAAGCGGGGAGCTCGATCGCGACAGGTTTCTCCTCGTGGAACATCACCGTGCAGGTCGTGTTCGGCGCCATGTACAGCAGCGCGTCACCGAGCAGATCTTTGGAGATCTCCGCCTGGTCGTAATCGGTCAGGTCCATAAAGGTGCCGCCGCCCGCGCCGTCGTCGTAGAGGAACTCCATCTCGCGCCGATCAAGTGTCGCGCCGTCGACCACATCCGCGCCGCTGAAACGCTGCTCCTTCATCCCCGAGCCGTCGACCGCCCGCATCTTCGCCTGGATGTATGCCGGTCCCTTCCCCGGTTTCGTATGGGTAATATTGGCAACGACATAGAGTTTCCCGTTGAGGTTGATCGCAACGCCGGGCTTGAGTTCATTGGCTTTCATGGATTCGGTCTCGAAAAAAGGTGTTCGTTCGGCGGAATGCTCTCCCCGCCGGGATGGTTGGTGCTGATACCTCCCGGGTCACCGGGTGGACACCATGGTAGGCGACAGCGGTCGGATCATTCATCAACACCCGCCCAACAACATGCAGGAGATCCCGATGCAGGACCAGCTCACGATCAATCGCCGACACTTCCTCGGCTTTGCCGGTCTCGCCGCCGGCTCCGCGGCCCTCAGCTTCTCCCCCTCCCGGGCGTTCGGCTCGGTATTCCTCGCCGAGGATGGATCCATCCTTGAATGGAGAGAGCTCTCCAAAGGCGTCCAAGCCATGGTCGATATGAACACCGGGGGAAACTCGCTGGCCGTTGTCTCCGGGCACAGTGTTCTGCTGATCGATACCAAGTTCCCCCAGCTCGGGCGGGCTCTGAAAACAGACGCCGAAGGGTTCGCGGGCGACGGGGCGGAACTCATCCTCGTCAACTCCCACCACCACGGCGATCACACCGGGGGCAACTGCTCCGTCGTCCCGGACGCCACCGCCTCCTATGCGCACAAAAACGCGATCCCGCGGATCGAGGAATCCTTCGATGGTGTCAAAGCCAACGCACGCAAAGCGGAGCAGACCGTGATCGACTCGGGCGGTTCCGACGCCCTCGCAAAGTCCGCGCGATTCACCCAGCGGGCCGCGGCCAAGTGGACCAAGGCATCCATCACCCCCAAGAACCCCGTCGAAGGCAGCAAGAACTCGTTTGACGCCGGTGAGCTCGGTGTCAATCTCTACCACTTCGGCAGCGGACACACCGACAACGATCTCGTCATCCACATCCCCGAACGCAACCTCATGCACACGGGTGATCTCGTATTCAGCGGGCTCAACCCCTTCTTCGATCCGAACGGCGGTTACAGCGCACGCGGCTGGATCGCCTCCCTGCAGGGCGCGTACAAACTCTGCGATGCCGATACGACTGTTGTCCCGGGGCACGGAGCCGTCGGCGACCGCTCGATCATCGAGAACCAGATCCATTACCTCGAGCAACTCATCGACGCCGTACAGCAGGAAATAGATAACGGCGTCTCCAAAGAAGACGCCGCGAAGAAATCCTGGTCATTTATGGACGAACTCGGGTTCGAGCAGATCAAGCCCCGAGCGATCCAGGCGGTCTACGACGAACTCGCCGGCTGATCGATCAGCGTCGCCGACGCGTCGCGATCAAACCACCAAGCCCGAGCAGTGCGCCGGACGCGGGTGTCGGCACATTCGAGCGGACATAGCTGAACCCGCCGCCACCACCGCCCGTGCTCCAGCTCGTGAACATCAGGTCGATGTAGATATCATCGTCCTCGAGATAAACCACCACCGCCTGATTCACCAGTGAGGGCGGGCTCGCCTGATGCAGGCTCGCCCAGGTCGTGTAGCTCAGCGTGTCGTAGTCCGCGGTGGTTCCGAACGCCCACATCGTCCCGATCGGGCTCGGCCCGGAACTCCCGGTGCCCTGGTACGAGGATTCCTGGGCGATGTTGAAGATCCCCTGGCTCGTGCTGCGAGTGATCCAGACATTGTCCGTGATCCGGTCCTGATTCGCGGCGTCATGGATATCCCCGAACCCGGCGTACGAGAAGCTGTGGTCATAGCCCGAGTACACGATCTCCGCGCCCGCGAAGCCGATGCCTCCGCCAAGCAGACAAGCGACAGCAACAGTCCTGATAGTCATGGGTGGTCTCCTCTCTTTCTGGTTTACAGAATATCTACTTTGCAAACACTTTGGAACAGGAAAAATCGGAATCCAGAAAAAAGGCCGTTTTTACCACGCAAACAGCATCAACGCCGCCAGCCCCGCGAGCATCAGCGTCCAGATCACGATCGCTCGCACGCTCGCGTTCCTCGCCCGGTCCTTTTCCCACCATGAGCCCGGGCGGATCCCCTGGATCAGGAAGACCCCCGTCGCGCTGAGGTTGATGCACACAATGTTCGTCGCCGCGAGCGTCGCGGCCTGCCCGGCGTCCGCCCATGACGACGACCCGAGGAACATCCCCGCCGCCGCTGAAGGAGGCAGCAATGCCACCGCGACCATCACGCCCACAATCGTCGCCGATGCGCCGGAAGTAAACGCGATCGCGCCCGCGGACCCCGATGCAAGCGCCAGCAGGATATCGCCAAGATCCACGCTCGTTCGGTTGCTCAACTGTTTCGGCATCTCGCTCGGATCGACAAAGAAACCGAACACCGCCGACATCACCAGCACCATCCCGAGCCCCACAAGATTCGCGCGGATGGAACGCTTGATCCGGTCGATATCGCCCAGCGTTGTGCCCAGCGCGAGCGCGATGTTCGGGCCCAGCAACGGCGCGATCACCATCGCCCCGATGATGACGGCCGCCGAGTCCTTCAGCATCCCCACGCACGCGACGATCGTCGACAGCGCAACCATGATCATGAAGATCGGGCCCGTATCCGAAGACTCGTTCACATCCTCGATGAGTTCTTCACGCGAGACACGCCCGAACCGGGGCGACCACCGTCCCTCCTCGCCGGGGACTTCCTCTTTCTCTTCGTCGGGCTCGGGCAATGCCGGGTGCGTCGCCTCCAGCGCCGAGAGCATCACCCGGAACCCCTCGACCGAGCCCAACGCGTCCTTGATCGAATCGAGCACAGGCTCCACAAGCTGCGAGCGGATCAGCACGCTGGTCATCCGGAGCCCGTCGCCGAGCTCGGTTGTCCACCAGCCGCTGATCGAGCACTCCTCGAGCAGATCGACCAGACGGGACTGCTTGTCCTTGGGAATAATGATCTGGAGCATGCGCAGCGACACGGATTGATCCTAGCGCTTAGTCCGTCGCTCCAACTGTCAACTCCGCCGTCATCGTGGGCTCGTTGTTCTCGATGTGCAAACGCTTCGTGCGATGCTCCGACCAGTCCTTGACGAGGAGATCCGGCGCGTCGGGCCCCGCGTGTGTTTTCAGGACATCGTAATGCGTGTCGCGCTGCGCCGGGATGAACCCGGACTCGCGGATGAGTCGGCACAGCACCGCCTCGTCGAGGCAGTAGGTCGTGCCCGCCGACGACACGACATTCTCCTCCATCATCACCGAGCCCATGTCGTTGGCGCCGAACTGCAGCGCGACCTGACCGATGTGCGGCCCCATCGTCACCCAGCTCGACCCGATCGAGTACACATTGTCCACCATCAACCGGCTGACCGCCTGCGTGCGCAGATACTCGGTCGATCCCGCGAGACGCAGACGCCGACCGAAGTTCTTGTCGAGGTCCTTGGTGCCCGAGCCATCCAGTTTCGCAACGACATCACCCGGGAACCCCAGCCCGACGGCCTGGTCCTCTTCCGTCGGCCAGTGGGGGAGCCGCCCGAGCGCCGTGTTGTCCGGTTGGAACGGCCAGGAAATAAAGCCCAGATAGTGCCCGCCCGGATTCTCGGTATCTGCCCCGAAGTCGAGCAGTGCCCTGTCCTGCCACTCGCGCACCATCCGCATGTGGTGCACCCGGTCCGCGTACCCCTCGATATGCCCATACATCATCGACGCGCTCGTGAACATCCCCAGAGAATGCGCCGCGTACATCACCCGCAGCCACGCGTTCATATCGCACTTGCCCAGCCCGATTTTGGTCCGCACGGCGGGTGCGAAGATCTCGCCGCCCCCGCCCGGCAATGACCCCATCCCCGCGTCCTTGAGCTTGCCGAGCACCCACCGCGCTTGTTCGACGATTCCGTCCCCGGGAGGGCCGAAGAAGTTGATGAACTCGATCAACTCGGGCGGACTGAACGCATGAATCCTCACATGCGGGAAACGCTCGCGGATGCCGTTGAGCAGCTCAAGATACCAATCCAGCGGTAAGTTCGGGTTCATCCCGCCCTGCATCAGGATCT
>JAGQOC010000186.1 GCA_020427745.1 Phycisphaerales bacterium
CGCATCAGAAGGGGATCATCCATCGAGATATCAAGCCTCAGAACATCCTGGTTGATGCGGCGGGTGTCCCGAAGATTCTGGACTTCGGCGTCGCACGCTCGATGAATACCGACGGACACACGATCGAACAGACCATGAAAGGCGAGCTCGTCGGAACCCTCTCCTACATGAGCCCCGAGCAAGTGGGAATGCACACGGAGACCATCGATACGCGGACGGATGTGTACGCTCTGGGTGTAGTGCTTTATGAGATGCTCGTGGGGAGACTTCCGTACGATATGTGCGGTTCCTCGATCCCGGGTGTGGCTCGGATCATTGTCGAGACCCCCCCTGATTCGCTTGCAAAGCAGGATCGAGCCCTCCGTGGTGATCTGAGCACGATCACGATGAAGACGCTCCGAAAAGATCCGGACCACAGGTATCAGACCGCCTCAGAACTAGCCTCGGATATCCAACGGTTCCTCCATCACCAACCGATCACCGCCCGCGCCCCAACGATCCGCTACCTCGCGGGGCGATTCGTCCGCAGGCACCGCGGGCTTGTCGCGATGATGATGACGCTGCTGCTCTCCGTCTCGGCAGCTCTCATCGTGATCCTCTGGCAGGCATCTCGTGTTGCCAGCGAATCGGAGACCCGCGAGGATGTCGCTTTATTCCTCAAAGAGATGCTGACCTCTCTCGATCCCGAGAAAACCGCGGGCGAGGAGCTCACCGTACGCGCCATGCTCGACGATGCATCGGAACGGCTGCAGGAACGCTTCGCGTCTGCTCCCGGTGTCCGGGGTGAGCTGCACTCAACCGTCGGGCAGACCTACCACATGCTCGGGGAGTTCGCCGATGCCCGCCGTCACCTCGAACTCGCGATCACGGATCTGTCTACTCGATTCGGTCCTCGAGATGAGCGGATGATCGAGGCGATGGCGGCGCTCGGATACACACTCCGCGAGCTCGGTGAACTCCAGCAGGCCGAGCGGGTTCTGGTCGATGCTCGCGGTCGACTGGCATCCGAAGACGGCCCGATTGCCGCGATGGTTCGGATGAACCTGGCCACGGTGCTCGACAGCTTGGGGCGGGATGAGGAAGCGGTCGAGCTGAGCCGAGAGGGGTATCTCCGGAGTCTTGCATCAAACGGCCCGGATAATACCGACACATTGATCGCTCAGAATAACCTCGGTGCTCTGTTGATGAATCTCCGCCGACTGGACGAGGCGTTGCCCTTGCTCGAGGAATCACTCAGACGCCGACGGGCGGTCTTCGGCGATGACCATCCGCAGACAATCGCCGCGATCTCGAATCTTGGCACCGCGTATACACTCCAAGGCGATGTGGAGCGGGCATTCCCGCTCGTGCTTGAGTCTGCAGAGCGAAGCAGCCGTGTACTTGGCCCGACCCACCTGAGAACGCTCAAACGCCGGACGAACATTATCCGACACCATCTGGCAACGCGGGATTTCGGTGCCGCTTCAGAAGCCGCGACGGTGATCGTAGAGGACCTTCGTGCAACACTTGATCCGGACCATCCGGAACTGATGAGTGTGATCGAGCTGACGGTTACGGCCTATGCGTTCAGCGGAAACATCGAGGGTGCAATAGTGGTGGCGACCGATGCATACAACCAGGTCGCCGGGATCCGTGGTCCCTTGCACCCGGCGACGGGGCGAGCGGCGTACTTGCTGTACAATCTGTACGATGAGATCGGTGACCAGCAAGCCGCCGATCAATGGCGAGAGCAGACGGAGCGTTCCCGGTACACACCATGAGCCACTCATCATCCAGCGACGGGCATGGCATGCCGGCGGGCTTCGCCGAGGAGGTTTATGACGATCTGCATCGGATCGCGGGGCAGTATCTTCGAGGCGAGCGGGCGGACCACACGCTGCAGCCGACCGCGTTGATCCATGAAGCGTATCTCAAGATTGCTCGGAAGGAAAACTGGAAGAGCGCGACCCATTTCCGCGCAGTCGCGTCCAACGCGATGCGACAGATCCTCGTGGATCACGCCCGACGGCGGGGCCGCCTGAAACGCAAGGGTGGGCGGGTCATGCTCACCAACAATCTCGCGGTCCAGCGTGACCGTGATCTCGAGGTAATCGCCCTCGACGAGGCCCTTCAGGCGCTCGCCGAGTTCGACCAACGCAAGGTTCGGGTGGTTGAGCTTCGTTTCTTCGGTGGGTTGACGAGCAGAGAATCCGCTCAGGTTCTTGGGATCTCCCAGAAAACCGTAGAAGCCGACTGGTACTTTGCTCGTGCCTGGCTGCACGCCCGACTCGATACCGAACGCCCTCGGGATGAGCGCTCTCAAGAAAATCTGTGATTTTCGTATATTCAGATGGGAAAACCCTTCCGAGATGACGCGGTTTGTGTAGACGCCGCAACTCGATCTCTGAGGAGTTCAGCTATGAAAAATCTCGCCCCGTTGCTTTGCGCCTTGCTTATCTTGAGCGTGCTACTCGGTGCAGGCATGCTGCTAGAGCCCGCGTCGCGCACGCCGAACAACTCGGCCCGGGGGGCAAACGCGAGTGTCCTCATCAATCAGAATGAGATCTACGCGCAGAGCGGTGGTGGGGCAGCGGATCTTTACCTGAATCCGAATGGCGGAAATGTCAAGACAGGGCCTTACGGCATTCAAGGACCACTGGCGTACGGGCGGGTGAACTCGGACGGCTCACCGCTCTCGTTCTCTTCGAACATCACCGCGACCCATCGGCATGGGGTTGGTCAGTACGACATCCATGTCGCAGGCGGTGCGATCCTCAGTGATGTACTCATCGTGACCGGATACAACATCCCCGCCGTTGTTGATGTGTATATCCAGGACGGGGCGTACCACATCAACACCTATTGGTTCACAACCGAAGATCGTATAGATCTCGGTTTTTCATTCGTTGTCTTCCGACCGTAAACCATCAAACGATACCAAACCGAGAGGGAAACACCATGAACCCGCTGAAAACACTCGCCCTTGTTCTCCCGATCGCGATCGCGGCGGTCGCATCGCCCGCGATCAGTGCGGACACCACCTTTACCTACCAAGGGAGTCTGAAACAGTCCGGCGGGCTAGCCAACGGTCAATACCAAATGACCTTTCGACTCTTCAACGCAGCGGCCGGCGGCTCACAGCTTGCAGCAGTGAACGCGGGGAATGTCACCGTAGTCGACGGTGTGTTCAGCGTGGATCTCGACTTCGGCGCGAACAACCTGAACAACAGCGATCGCTGGATCGAGATCGTTGTCAATGGGACCGCGCTCTCCCCGCGGCAGCCGATTCGGCGGACGCCGTACGCGATCCAGACGCGCGGGATCTTCGTCGATGACAACGGCAAAGTCGGGCTGGGCGGCACGCTCACCTCCGAGCTGCTCACGCTCAGCAGCCCCGACGCCAACATCCTGATGCTCTCGCAGGGCAACAGCTTTGGGCCCAAGCTCGTCATGCGGAATACCGCGACCGGGATCTCGACAACCCACGGCCGGCTGATCTTCGATGATGGCGGGCAGCTCGCGGCGATCGGGTATGTCAAACCGCTCGCGAGCCCGGCAGGGCTGAGCTTCTCGGGATCCGTTGATACCTATATGAAGATCACGGACACTGGGCGTATCGGGATCGGCGGAGAGTTGAATCCGCAAGCAACCCTGCATGTGCAGTCTCAGGATCTCGGCGTCACCTCGGGAACGAGTTTCGAGCACGATGATCTTGTCATCGAAGACGGCGATGCGTCGCTCGGGGTGTACAGCGACTCAGGGGGAACGAGGGGATCGGGTATTGTCCTCGGGGAGGTCAACAACGGAATCCTCGCGGACAAGTGGGCGATCGGGCGCAACACCACCAATGCGGGGAGTGTCCTGACTTTCCGGTTTGGGAACGCGACGAACTGGGCCGTGAACCCGAGCCTGTTCAACATCGAGACCAACGGCGATGTCAGCGTCTCGCCGGGCGGTCGGCTTGGTGTGGGGACCACAAACCCGGAGGTCGCGCTGCATGTGGAAGGCAATGCGCGGGTCAATGTGCTCGAGGTGATGGGCGCGGATCTTGCCGAGAAGTTTCCCGCCGCGGATAACGCGGTGCATGAACCCGGGATGGTTCTTGAGATTGACCCCGAGAACCCGGGCATGGTGCGTCTGGCAGCGGGCGAGTACAGCCGGCTCGTCGCGGGGGTGGTCAGCGGTGCCAACGGGCTTCCCGCGGGCACGATCATGGGCAACATGCCAGGCATGGAAGAGGCATCGCCGATCGCGCTGACGGGGCGGGTGTGGGTCCACTGCGATGCTACGGACGCATCGATCGAGCCGGGTGATCTGCTCACGACCTCCCCGACACCGGGGCACGCGATGAAGGCCGAAGATCAGAGTCGTATGCGTGGCGCGGTCATCGGCAAGGCGATGAGCAGGCTCGAGCAAGGCGAGAAAGGCATGGTCCTGGTGCTCGTGAACCTGCAGTAACCCCGCGCCGAAAGGAGTCCGCGATGCTCTCGATTCTGATAATCTGTACGCTCGGGCTGAACACCGAGGGACTGAACCCGATCGTGTACCACTGTGAGACCGTGCCGTATGTCGATGGCGTGCCCTACCGAGGGGGCGGGGCCCGCGGGGACGGGTGGGACGGCCCGGGGCAGGGATCGACCACGATCTACTTTCATGTCGAGAACACCTCCGCGGACCTCGCATCCGGGCAACGCAGCGCGGTGCTGTTCTCGCTGGCGACCTGGGCGAGCTTCGTGCAGATCCACTTCGTCGAGATCGCGGCATCCAACTGGGACCGCTCGATCGACTTCCGGTTCGCCACCGGTGACCACTGCGCCATCGAGCCCGACGAGTGCGGCGACCCGGACTGCCCGTTCGACGGGCCGGGGCAGGTTATTGCCCACGCGGGGTTTCCGCCCGGCGTGAACTCCGAGTGCGTTGATCCAATGGAGGAGACATGGGCGGGCAATGTGCACTTCGATGACGACGAGTTCTTCGAGACAGACAACGCCGGCTCCGGGATCAGCATGACCCTGATCTCCGCCCATGAGATCGGGCACGCCCTCGGTCTCACGCACAACGAGGGGGGCGGTGGACCCCATATCATGCGTCCCACATTCAGCGACACTGATGGCATGCAAGGGCCGTCCGGGGATGACATCAGTTTCCTGCAATCGCTCTATGCCTCAGGCATCGGGAGCATGACCACACTCGAGGATTCCGGAATCTGGGTGAACGGGACATGGAACGGCCCGGAGAACGGGCTGCCGGGCAACCCGTTCAACTCGATCGAAGAGGGCGTCGCGGGGCTTCCTCCATTCAACGATGGCGTAACGATCCATGTGCTCGGTGGGCTCTACGCGGGGAGCCTCACCATCTCAGAACCCTGCACCATTACCGCGGAGTTCAGCACGGCGTACATAGGTCTTGAGTAAGGAGCGTCCATGCTTGTACCAACGGCTTATACGATCGCCTTGCTGCTCTCCACAATGGAAGAAGCCCCCCGCGGTGGTGGGATGATCGGGGATGGGTGGGACGGGCCTGGCCAGCACCCGGCAACGGTCTACTTCCACATCGAGAACGCCAAACCGACCCTCGGTGTCCGCCAGCGGGAGCAGCTTCTTGATGTTCTTGAGGATTGGTCGGAAGTCGCCCAGATTGATTTCGTAGAACTCGCGGTGCCCAACCAGCCCCGGTGCATCGACCTGCTCTGGGCCGAAGGCGATCATTGTGCGCTCGAACCAAGCGAATGCGGGATCCCCGCGTGTACCTTCGCGGGGCAATACGAGGAGGGGGTTGTTCATGCCGCCTATCCACCGGGAGTGGAGACAATCTGTGGCGGGATGTCCACCGAGAGTCGGGCGGGGAATATCCATTTCAATCTCGCGAACGACACCATCAAGACGGACCCCAGTCACGCGGGGTACCAGTACAAACTCATTGTCGCCAAAATGATCGGGCATGCTCTGGGGCTGCAATCCAATCCGAGTGACTTCCGCTGGAATGTCATGGGTCCGATTGAATGGAACGAGCCCTATGTGGCGATCAGTAAAACAGACGCCCTCCAACTCCAGCAGGGTTACGCCGCCGGGGCGGGGAGTCTGACAACTCTCGAATCATCCGGGGTGTGGGTCAACAGCAACTGGTCCGGTGATGAGTTGGGCACGCCGGGGCTTCCGGTGAACACGCTCGCCGAGGGATTCGATGGTGTCCCACCCTTCAGCGACGGGGTGACCATCCATCTCCAAGGCGGGCTCTACCCCGAGTCGATTACGATTGATCGGGCGTGTGTAGTTACATCTGAGTTTGGGACCGCCTACATCGGGCAATAGGGCTGCAGGAATACACCGGCTTGGATGTGATCAGAATCGATTCTGCGGAGAAGATGCCTGTGGTGACGGGTGTCTCCGAGATTGCCGCTCCGCGTTTGCACATTCTGTGAAATCTCAGTGGATTTTTCCAGTCTCGGGAGGATGTCAGACACATTGAGGGCATTCATTTCGTCATGCAATGGTGGTCTCGCTGGGGCTTCGGGCTCTCCGGGTGCAATGATTCTCTGTGGACATGTGTTCACGGAGGAAATCGGGTGGTCGGAATGCTTTCGTTGTCGTTGGCCTTATGCATGCCCTTGGAGGTTTGGGCGAGATTGGGTGCGCCGCATCTCCGGCAAGTCTCGGATATCCGGGTGGAGCTGGGTGCCGAGATCCTTGCCTTTGATGATCGGTCGAGCGAGCTGTATGTGATCGGGAGCGGCGGCCTGAGTGTTCTTGATCTTGCAGATCCCCGGGCACCAAGGCTGGTTACTTCATGGGGGTTCTCGGTGACAGAGCCTTGGGAGCCGACCTCAGTGGCGGTGGATCCGCTCGGGCGTGGAATTGTCGCCGCGACCTGGATCCCTTCCCCCTCGGATAGTGTGCCCGGGGTGCTCCAGCTGATTGACAGCGATCGCCACCGGGTGGTATGGGAGACACCGATCGGGTACCACCCGGATTGTGTCATGTTCACCCCGGATGGATCTCGTTTGGTTGTCGCGAATGAGTGCGAGCCCGCTTCGACGGATCGAGCCGGCGGTATTACGATCGTCGATCTGCATGCGGTTCGCTCCTCGGAAGATCTTCAGGGAGTGGGTACGGAGTTCTATGGGTTCACGCCGGAGTCTTTGGGGGAGGGTGTGGATCTCATGGCGCTGCGTCAACGCGACAGCGATCCGTTGCGTCCGGAACTCGACATCGAGCCGGAGTATCTGGCTGCGACGGAGGAGGGTGTGTGGGTGACGCTCCAAGAGAACAACGCGGTGGGCTATTTTGATTTCGGAGAAGAGAAATGGACGCGTCTGATCGGGCTCGGCTCGTTCGAGCACGACTTCGATTCCTCTGACGAGGACGGCATCAACATCGGGCGACGCCCCGGTGTGCGGCTGCTCGCTGAGCCGGACACGGTGGAGTACTTCGAGGGTTCGGATGGACGGGGATATCTCCTGCTCGCCAACGAGGGGGAGCAGGGGGACCAATGCCGGATGCGATTGTCCGACGCGATCGCGGACGGGCGATTCGACCACCGGGCACGCTTGATCCTCGATGCGATGTACGGCGGGGACGCGGAGGCGGCACTGGGTGGGCTCTGGATTAGTTCGATCGACGGTGATCTTGATGAGGATGGTGATATCGACCAGCCCATGGCGCTCGGCGGGCGGAATATCGCGATCCTCGATACCCAATCCGGAGCACTTGTTTGGGATTCCGGCTCGCAGATCGAGGAGATCACCGCGCATCGCTGGCCCGATCAGTTCAACGCGGGCGACAGCCGATCGAACAAATCCGGCCCCGAACCCGAGGGGCTCGCGATCGGGGTGGTCGACGGACGCACCTACGGGTTCGTGGGCCTCGAACGCGCGCGAGCGGTGCTCATGTACGACCTGACCAACCCGTCCAACGCGGAGTTTGTCGACGCGGTACCGCTCGGCGAGGGCTACTCGCCCGAAGGCCTCGCATTCATGACTCTCGGCAATCGTCACTACCTCGCGGTTGCGAGCGAACTGGCGAATCGGTTGACGCTGTTCGAGATCGCGCGTGAAAAACCCGCTCTCGGAGACCAGGGAGCGGGTGACGGTGCGGTTGGTGGGCAGGATGATTACCGCTGACGGCGGGTCGCGACGAGCCCACCGAGCCCGAG